>JASFHE010000148.1:0-11426 GCA_050123415.1 Desulfobacteraceae bacterium
TGCGCGGTGCGGGATATATAAGTATAGAGAGGAAGGACAGAAAAAAGGCGATCCGGAGTCTAAGACAGGCTGCCGAACGGATCAGATCCGGTGTATCAGTAATGATATTCCCGGAAGGAACCCGAAGTCCGGATGGAAACATTGGCGATTTTAAAAAGGGCGGCTTTGTCCTTGCCTATGACGCGGGTGTACCTATTATTCCGGTAGTGCTTAATGGAACATGGTCGATAATGTCAAAGGATTCATTGAGGATACGACCGGGGAATGTAACTCTGTCGGTATTACCGCCAGTATATGTTACAGATTACAGCAAGACAGATAAACCTAAACTTATTAAAGATGTGAAAGAAAAAATCCTGAAAGAATTTGAAGCGAATAAAACACTGAAGGAGGAATAAAACAGGTCATTCAATGTCATACATAAATATTAAGTACAGACTAATATCAACAGTAATATGCGCTGCATTATTTACATCTTCCTTTGCATGCACAGCAACGGAAATTTCTAAAAAAGAAAAAAGCGGACTGGTAATAGATGTATATCCCCATGATAAAAACTCCCAGACAGAAGGTTTGATTTACCTGAACGGCTTTATATATGAAGGAACCGGACCATGCAAAGACGGACCTTCAAGCCTGCGAAGACTTGATTTAAAAACGGGTAAAATCCTGCAGTATCTTTCACTGCCCTCCCCTGTCTTTGGAGAAGGCATTACTGTTTTTGGTGATAAAATAATTCAACTGACCTACAGGACAAAAACCGGTTATGTCTATGGTCTTGAAAAGTTCAACCTGATCAGAAAATTCAGTTATGAAACAGAAGGCTGGGGACTCACCAATGATGGCAGATATTTGATCATGAGCGACGGCACATCAATACTTCACTTTATCGACCCGGAAACATTTAAAGAGGTAAAAACAATACAGGTACATGACAGGAATGGTGAAATCCGCGCAGTCAATGAACTGGAATACATAAACGGTTATATATACGCCAATATTTTTTTAACGGACAACATTAAAAAAATAGAGCCTGATACAGGTGAGGTATTAAAGACTTATAGACTTAATAAAATATTAAAGGGTTATTATAAATCAACCTTTGACAATCCTGCCAATGGAATCGCCTATGACCCGGGAAATGACCACCTGCTGGTCACCGGAAAATACTGGCCTTATCTTTTCAGGATAAGACTCCCGCAGGAATAAAATGGAATTTAATTCTCATTAATCTTTAAAAAATAACAATTTATGGAAGACAAAAAATGCTCTTTAAATTTGAAGGCAAAAGTCCTGTAGTCGGTCCTGAAACCTATATAAGTGAACTGGCAAATGTCATTGGAGATGTAAAGATTGGCAATAACTGCTATATTGGGCACGGTGCCATCCTGCGGGGGGATTACGGAAAGATAGAGATAGAAGATGGCACTGCCGTTGAAGAAGGAGTAATTGTACATGCACCGCCCGGAGAACTGTGCTATATCGGCAGTAAAGTAACACTGGGACATGGAGCGGTTATCCACTCAAAACACATTGGAGACCTGGCGGTCATAGGAATGGGCGCAATATTGAGTATCAGGTCTGAGGTCCGGACCAGGAGCATAATAGCCGAAGGCGCTGTTGTTAAGCAGAATCAGGTTATACCGGCAGAGGTTGTCGCAGTAGGAAATCCGGCAAAAATTGTACGAAAAATAAGTCAAAGAGACGAAGAACGCTGGGACATGGGTAAAAAGCTGTATATTGATCTGGCAAAACGTTATTTACAGGATCCAATGAAACCCGTTTATAGAGAGAAAATATGAATTTTATTGAAAAATTGAAATCCAGGTGGAAATCCAGTAACTCCCTGGTATGTGTCGGTCTTGATCCTGATCTGAACAGGATACCGGATCATATCCGGGAGATGGAACAGCCCATATTTGAATTCAACCGGATTATCATCGATTCAACACATGATCTTGTCTGTGCCTATAAACCGCAGATAGCCTACTATTCTGCATTTGGTGCCGAACATGAGCTTGAGCTTACAATTGAGTATATTAGTATTAACTATCCCGAGATACCCGTAATTCTGGATGCAAAACGAGGAGATATCGGTGCGACCGCAAAAATGTACGCAATGGAGGCATTTGACAGATACGGCGCAGACGCAGTCACTGTTAATCCATATATGGGGGGAGACACATTAAAACCTTTTCTGGACAGGGAGGATAAGGGCGCAGTAATCCTATGCAGGACATCGAACCCGGGAGCAAGAGACCTGCAGGATATCGAGTCAGATAATGAAAAGATTTACCGGATAATAGCAAAACGCGCCGCATCTGACTGGAACTACAATAAAAATATCATGCTCGTAGTAGGCGCTACATATCCTGAAGAACTGGCGGAGATCAGGGCAATAACAGGAGAAATCCCGTTTCTTGTACCAGGAATAGGCGCACAGGGAGGAGATGTTCAAAAAGCCGTTACAAATGGCAGAACCCCTGACGGCACAGGCATGGCTGTCAATTCTTCACGGGGGATCATATATGCTGGAAGCAACAAGAATTTTTATGATGCCGTTCGGAAGGCTGCCATGGACCTTCGTGACAAAATAAATTTATACAGACAATAATTTTTTCAACCAAATGGAACCTTTTTATCCGGAAGTTGTCCAACCCAATGAACGCAGAAAAAATGACCAGGAGCGACAATACTGAAAACGATTTGGATCTTGTATGCGCATTTAACAAAGGCAATCACTCAGCCTTTGAAAAAATCGTTTTAAAATACCAGGACAGGGTATATAATTTATGTTTTCGCTTTCTGGGTGACAAACAGGAGGCAGAAGATTCTGCCCAGGAAATTTTTATCAAGGTTTATAAGGCCTTAAAAGGATTCAAGCGGAAATCATCTTTTTATACATGGCTTTACAGGATTGTTATCAACACCTGTAAAAACAGGATAAAATCCCTTGAGTATAGAAGGGCAAAATCAAGGGTTTCTATTGATGATGACCAGGAAAAGAAAGATCATGGTATTACAGGCATTATCGATAAAGAAAACCTGCCGGATATTAACCTTGAGAAGAAGGAAAAGATAAGAAGAATACAGGAGGCTATCAACAGTCTGCCCCCTGACCAGAAAACAATGGTGATACTCCGTGATATTGAAGGTTTAACATATGATGAGATCTCCGGTATCACAAAAAACAGGCTTGGTACGGTTAAATCAAAACTTTCAAGGGCACGGCTGGGTCTCAGGAATAAACTTGAGGGGATAATTTAAAATGGAATGCAATAAAATAAAATCTCTCCTTTCGGAATACCTGGACAAGACGCTCCGGAACGATCTTAGCAGGGATATTAAAGAACACCTGCTGTCATGCAAAAACTGCAGCAATGAATTTTTCCTGATGAAATCGATTAAGGGTGAACTTGCCGGTCTTGAAAAGATCAAGGCACCGAATTATTTATTGAACAGGGTAAATCAGGCTGTAGCGTCTCCCTCATGGTTTTCAAAAATACTGGATTTTATCCCCGGTTCCGGAGGACTCAAGGTTCCCATGGAATTTGTGACCCTAGCAACAACCGTGGTTCTGGTCTTTTTAATCTTCACAAATATTCATGTTGGTAATAATGAAAACGTCATGGTTACAGACTCCGGTGGACAAAAAGCAGTTATGGGCAGAGAGTCTAACGGACCGGTTCCGCTTGATTTTATTCCCGTAGTAAGTACAAAATCAGGAACATTACCCTCAGAAAATGTTATTTCCAGCAACGATTCTGACAGACCTGACCCTTTTGATATGATCAATAAAAATATGCCTCTGTCTCACCGGGATAAGCTGATCTCAGATCTAAGGGAAATGGTTTATTTAGTGGGAGGAGAGATAGTCTCCCGGGAATATGGACATGACCGTGCATATATTGATTCCATTACTGTAAAAATTCCTTCAAACAGTTACAACTCGTTTATTCGCAGGGCAGAAGAGATAGGTCGTTTTAATCCCCCTGCCCCTTCAGTATCACAGCAGTCTCCTGATCCTGTTCTTCTGTGCATCAGATTGAATCTTTCTGAATAGGTATTATTGTTTCTGTATCAGGTAATTAATAGGCTGTTTTTTTTATCACTATATGAAACAAAACAATTTTGGAACAATCTTTTATTCTCTTTGTCTAACATAACAAACTCAAAATGATAGTACCCTGGAAAAGGAGTAAAAAAAAATGGAAAATATATATAACATACAGTCAGACAGTCTTTTACTGAGGAAACGCGCAGTGGAATCAGTAATTATTGCACTGGTTTCTTTAATGGTTCTTCTGCCGCTCGCTGCCACAGCCAGTGCCAAATCGGCACCTGACAGTTTTGCCGGCCTTGTAAAAAAGGCGAGCCCTTCAGTAGTTTATATCAGTACAAAAAAAATAATAAAGCAAAGATATTATTCACCATTTGGCCAAAATGATCCTCTCAGAGATTTATTTGAAAGATTTTATGGAAACCGGATGCCCAGAGACATCCCTCAAACCGGACTGGGAACCGGGTTTATAATAGACAAGGAAGGTTATATTCTGACAAACAACCATGTTGTTGATTCGGTTGACGAGATCAAGGTAACCCTTGAGGACGAAAGCGTGTTTGAAGCAAAGATAATAGGACGGGACCCGGAAACGGATATTGCCCTGATAAAAATCGATGCACCGGATCTCAAGCCACTGGAGCTTGGAGATTCTGATAAACTGGAGGTTGGTGACTGGGTGGTTGCAATCGGAAATCCGTACGGCCTTGGTCACACTGTAACTGCTGGTATTGTGAGTGCGAAATACAGAGACAATGTTGGCATAGGGACATTTGATAATTTTATCCAGACAGATGCTTCCATTAATCCCGGGAATAGCGGCGGTCCTTTAATGAATATAGACGGCAAGGTGATAGGCATCAACTCCGCAATTATTTCACAGACCGGAGGAAGCGTCGGTATAGGTTTTGCCATTCCTGTCAACATGGTAAAGGATCTTCTTCCCATGCTGAAATCCGGTAAGATAGTAAGGGGATGGCTCGGCGTATATGTCCAGAAAATCGATCCTGAACTGAAGGAAAAATTCAATCTTGAAGATAAAAATGGCGCTCTTATTTCTTCCGTAACACCTGACGGACCATCTGCAAAGGCAGGATTAAAAGAAGGTGATGTAATAGTATCATTTCAGGGAAAAGAGATTAAAGATTCGGAAAAACTGCCTTATCTTGTGTCATCAACCCCTGTTGGTACAGAGGCGGAAGTAGTAGTAATCCGTAACGGCAAAAAGAAAACATTTATTGTTACACTGGGTGAGAGACCGGGAACTGATGAAATGGTATCGGAAAGTCAATCCTCCAGGATGGAAGATCTTGGTCTTGAGCTGGAGACCCTGACACCGGAAAACGCACGAGACTATAGATTGTCAACTACCGAAGGATTGCTGGTTCTTCAAGTTGAGTACAACTCACCCGCTTATGAAGCCGGATTAAGACAGGGTGATATAATACTTGAAGTTGACCGTGAGAGAATAAAAACAGTTGGTGAATTCAACAGGAAGTTACATGACTATAAATCCGGTGATACGATACTGCTCTGGGTGAAACGCAGGAATATGACAATATATCTAACTTTGAAAATCTGGAATGATAAAGAATAATATACTTCTTCCGAAGTAAAAAGCACCCCCCTTGTCCGTCCTCCCGGCAAAGGGGGTGTTTTTTATTTCTTAGCCTTTAATCTTGAGTCCGAGCTCATTAAGCTGCTCATCATCAACAATGGAAGGAGCATTGGTAAGAAGACACGACGCGCTGGATGTTTTAGGGAAAGCTATGACCTCCCTTATCGAATCCGCACCGGACATGATAGCCGCAAGCCTGTCAAACCCTATTGCCATACCGGCATGGGGAGGAGCTCCATATTTGAGTGCCTCCAGTAGAAACCCGAATTTGCTCTCGGCCTCATCCTTTGAAATACCCAGAAGGTTGAAAATCCGCTCCTGCATGGCTATATCATGGATACGAGCACTTCCACCGCCTATTTCCACTCCGTTCAATACAAGGTCATAGGCCCTTGCCCTTACCTTTTCCGGTGTTTCTTCAAGCATCGGAAGATCTTCATGCAAAGGTGAGGTGAATGGGTGATGTATTGCCTGAAAACGTCCTTCCTCTTCATCATATTCAACTAGGGGAAACTTTGTTACCCATAAAAAATCGAATCGGTCTTTGGGAATAAGATTAAGCCTGTCAGCAATATTAAGCCTGAGTGCGCCCAGGGCCTGATTCACGACACTCTCTTTGTCAGCCACTATAAGGATAAGATCACCCGGTACTGCATCAAGGGCTGTTTGAATTGATTTCTTCTCCTGATCCGAAAAAAACTTGGCGATGGGAGACTGCCATGCATCATCATTAACCTTAACCCACGCAAGCCCCTTTGCGCCAAACTCCGCGACATAGCCCGACAGCTCGTCAATCATCTTTCTGGAAAATTGAGCCGCCGCACCCTTTACATTTATAGCCTTGACAATACCGCCGTTTTCCACTGCACCTCTAAATACCTTAAAATCACATTCGGCAGCAATCCCGGTTATATTTTTAAGCTCCATATCAAACCGTGTGTCAGGCCTGTCCGAGCCGAATCTTTCCATGGCCTCATCATATTCCATGCAGGGTATCGGGTCGATAATATCAGTCTCCAGGATTTCCCTGAAAAGCCTCCTCACCATACCCTCAAATACATCCATTACATCATTTTCATCGGCAAAGGACATCTCAAGGTCAACCTGTGTAAACTCGGGCTGCCTGTCAGCACGGAGGTCCTCATCTCTGAAGCATCTTACTATCTGATAATATTTTTCAAAACCTGCCACCATAAGTAGCTGCTTGAAAAGCTGCGGTGATTGAGGAAGCGCGTAGAACATGCCTTCATTTACCCTGCTGGGGACAAGATAGTCCCTTGCGCCTTCAGGTGTGCTTTTTGTAAGAACAGGAGTTTCGACCTCAAGGAATCCCTTTGTGTTAAGATAATCGCGTATAGAGGCCGCCATAAGGTGACGCCTTTTAAAGTTCTGAAATATCTTTGGCCGTCTCAGTTCCAGGTAACGATATTTCAACCTGAGTGTCTCCGAGGCATCCACTGCTCCATCGACCTGAAAGGGTGGGACTTCGGTTTTGTTAAGGATCTTTAATTGCTTTACAATAAGTTCAACAGCACCTGTCGGCATGCTGTTGTTTTCCTGGCCTTCAAGTCTTTTTGTAACTATTCCCTTTACAGCAATAACCCATTCGTTCCTTAAAATATGAGCCTTCTCATGACATTCATTTTCTGCCTGAGGATCGAAGACAATCTGGGTGATTCCATCCCTGTCTCTCAAATCAATAAATATCAGGTTCCCTAAATCACGTCTGCTGTTTACCCATCCCATTAACAGGACTTCTTTGCCTTCGTCTTCGATTCGAAGGCTTCCGCAGTCATGAGTTCTTTTCCAGTCTCCAAGTGTATCTATCTTCATATTTCTATCCTGCGCTTAAGCAAGCTGTTGTTATATTATTATTTTAATCAGGCCCTGGATTAGGCCATCAACAGGAACTTCCTGCTGTTCCTTTGTTTCCATGTTTCTCAGCACGACCTGTCTCTTTTTTAACTCATCCTCACCCACTATCAGAACACTTTTTGCATTAAGCCTGTCGGCCTTCTTCATCTGGGCCTTGAGGCCCTTTGTATTATATTCCATTTCTATGGAAACACCCTCTTTTCTTAAACTGTCTGCCCACAGAAAGGCCCTGTCAAAGGCTTCATTCCCCAGGGCTATGATAAAAAGATCAGGATTATCAGGGAGGACTTTATTATCTTCTTCCAGAAGGGCAACCAGACGTTCAAGACCTATCGCGAATCCCATACCGCTGTGGTCCGGGCCGTCAAGCTGACTTATCAGGGTATCGTATCTTCCTCCGCCTGCAACCGCGTTCTGGGTCCCGAGCCTGTCGGTCTGGATCTCAAATGTCGTTCTTGAGTAGTAGTCAAGCCCCCTGACAAGATTATTGTTCACTGCATAAGAAATATTCAGTTCATCAAGATATTTCCTGAGGAGTGAGAAATGTTCTTTGCAGTCATCACATATATGATCAAGAATTACAGGTGCTTCTGACATCACTTCCTTGCAGGATTCCACTTTGCAGTCAAATACCCTTAGAGGATTCAGATCAGAACGCTTTTGACACTCACTGCACAAGGACCCGGATTTATCCGAAAGAAATTCTCGAAGTTTAATTTTAAAATCTTCCCTGCATGAAGTACACCCCAGGGAATTAATGTTGAGGGTTACCCCGCTGAGGCCGACCTTTTCAAAAAGATGCATGGCCATGTTAATAAGGTCCGCATCGGATCTAGGGCCCGGATCACCGAATATCTCGGCGTTTATCTGATGGAACTGCCTGAACCTGCCCTTTTGCGGTCTTTCATGCCTGAACATGGGGCCTATGGAGAAGAGCTTCTGCACCGGGTTTGCCTGGTACAACCTATGCTGAATATATGCCCTTACAACTGAAGCTGTAGCCTCGGGCCTGAGAGTCTGATTCCTTCCCTTGCTGTCAGCAAGCGTATACATCTCCTTGGAGACTATATCCGTTTCCTGCCCTATGCCCCGGCTGAACAGTTCTGTCCACTCGAGTAAAGGGGTCCTGATCTCTTTATATCCGAATACCCTGAAAACATCCCTGACGTTTTTTTCAATCCATTGCCAGAGGGCAGTCTCTTCGGGTAAAATATCCTTGAATCCTTTGATTGTGCTAATACTCATAATTGATAATTCCTGATTATACTTCTATCTATATTTTATATATGCTTTAACGGACCTTTTCCTATGGCAAACACATTGAAGCCGATATCAAACAGCTTTTGATGGTCAAGCAGATTCCTTCCGTCAAAAATAAATGCCGGCTTTTCCATTGAATCATATATTCGTTTGTAATCAAGATCTTTATAAATACTCCATTCAGTAAGAACGGCAATGGCATGACTGCCTTCTGCCGCCATGCAGGGATCGTCTTCATAACTGACATAATCCTTCAGGTCTTCAAGATCCTTCCTGGCATTATCAAGGGCTTTTGGATCTGAGATTACAACATTTGCCCTTTCTTCAACCAGACCCCTTGTTATATAGATTGCCGGAGACTCACGCGTATCACCTGTATCTGCTTTAAACGCAAATCCAAAAACTGCTATTTTTTTGCCGGCCACGGTATTAAACATGTTTGCCAGCATGTTCCGGACAAATCTTTTTTCCTGCCATTCATTTATCTTAACAACTGACTCCCAGTAATCAGCTACTTCCTGGAGACCATAATTGCGGCAGATATAAACCAGGTTCAATATATCCTTCTTAAAACAGGAGCCTCCGAATCCCACGCTTGATTTCAGGAATTTATTACCTATCCTGGAATCCGTACCTATTGCATAGGCTACCTCTTCAATATCGGCTTCCGTCCTTTCACAAAGGGCTGAAAGCGAGTTTATGGATGATACACGCTGGGCCAGGAAGGCATTTGCAGTAAGTTTTGAGAGCTCGGAACTCCAGACGTTTGACTCAATAATTTTTTCGCGCGGAACCCAGTTTGCGTAAATCTCAACCACTTCTTTTCTCGCCCTGATGCCCTCTTCTGTTTCCCTGGAACCTATGAGCACCCTGTCCGGGGACTCAAGATCCTTTACTGCAGTACCTTCCGCGAGAAATTCGGGGTTTGAAAGAACCTCAAAAGTAATATCTTTACTGTTGCTGTTTAATATCCTTTCCATTGCCCTGGCAGTCCTTATCGGAAGCGTGGACTTTTCAATAATTATCTTACCCATATCCGAGTTGGCCAGTATCTGCCTGGCTGTCTTTTCCCAGTATTGAAGATCGGCGGCCATTCCCGCCCCCTGGCCGAATGTCTTTGTAGGCGTATTCACTGATACAAAAATTATATCAGCCTCTTTTATATTCCTGTCAATTTCAGTTGAAAAAAACAGGTTTACCTTCCTGGCTTCCTTTACAACCTCAAAAAGTCCAGGTTCATAAATCGGCAGATTATCACTCTGCCAGTCTTTTATACGCTCTTCATTGATATCAACAACCGTTACCTTATAATGCGGACACTTTAAAGCAATCATTGCCATTGTCGGTCCGCCTACATAACCGGCCCCAATACATAGTATATTTTTTTTAAAGTCCATGTTTGTTCCCTTCGACAGCAGGTAATATGATTTTACAAAGTAACATTAAAAAATTCTACATACCATTTCACAAAACGATCTACACCTTCCTCTATATCAACGCTGGGCGCGTATCCAAAGTCTTTTACAAGGTCATCGACATTAGCCCATGTGGCAGGCACATCCCCTGCCTGCATCGGCATATAATTTTTTTCTGCTTCTCTTCCAAGAGATTTTTCAATAGCCCTGATAAAATCCATAAGATTAACAGGGGAATTATTACCGATGTTGTATACCTTATATGGGGCCGGAGAGCCGGATGGATCAGGATCCTGACCGCTCCACTCTGTATTGCCCTTCGGGGGATTATCGAGAACCTTTAATACACCTGTAACAATATCGTCAATATAGGTAAAATCCCTTTTCATTTCACCATTATTAAAAACATTTATGGGCTTTCCCTCAAGTATGGCCTTTGTAAAAAGAAAAAGCGCCATATCCGGCCTTCCCCACGGGCCGTATACCGTAAAAAACCTCAGACCTGTTGTCGGTATATGATATAAATGGCTGTAAGTATGTGCCATTAATTCATTGGCCTTTTTTGTGGCCGCATACATAGATATCGGGTGATCAACATTATCGTGTGTTGAAAAGGGGTAATTTTCGTTAAGACCGTAAACAGAGCTTGAAGATGCATATGCCAGATGTTTGATATTATTATGCCTGCAGCATTCAAGAATATTCTGAAATCCGACAATATTCGCATCTATGTAGGCATATGGATTGGTCAGTGAATATCTTACTCCGGCCTGGGCGGCAAGATTTATCACCTTATCAACCTTTTCATCTGAAAAAACCCTTTCAAGCACTGCCCTGTCTTCAAGGTTCATCTTAATAAAGCTGTAACCCGGAAATTTTTCACTCCGGACCACTTTACCGGGCTGGATATTTTTCCGTGCGATCCCTGCCCGTTCAAGCCGGCCGTATTTCACATTAACATCATAATAGTCATTTATGCTGTCCACTCCAAGTACCTCATCACCTCTTTCCAGAAGCCTGAGTGCTGTGTAAGATCCAATAAAACCCGCTGTACCGGTAACTAATATTTTCATTTTATCTCCCCTCACGGAAAATTATATATAGTCAAAATACCACCGCCAGAGGCGGTGGCTTGATGTTGTTAGTCCTAAAAGGTACCCCTTGTTATATACTTATTTAAACAGATTTAATTGTGTCT
>JASFHE010000149.1:0-11402 GCA_050123415.1 Desulfobacteraceae bacterium
AAGCGTCTTCAGAAAAGAAAAATAGATACCCATGGTGCGAAGAGTGGTGAAGAGGCCCTGGCGATTATTAAAAGTATACCGGTTGATGTGGTTGTTCTGGATGTAAAAATGCCAGGCGGTATGGATGGTATTGAAACGCTTAGAGAGACAAAGAGATCGCGGCCTCTCACGGAGGTAATACTTCTTACAGGGCATGCCTCTGTTGAAACAAGCCTGGAAGGTATGAAGCTTGGTGCTTTTGATTATCTCCTTAAACCTGTAAAGCTGGAAGAACTCCTGCCCAAGCTGATACAGGCCTTTGAAAAAAAGAAAGCACAGGAAAAAAAGATCTGGTGTGCCAGAATTAAACAGACACATAAATATTCCTAGTCATTTTTACTTCATAATGTTTTCCACATTGTAAAAAGCCTTTACACAATAATCCGTTCCGATTGAATCACCCGTTTCATGCGCCTGAACAATATGCAGTGATAACAGCTTCTTATGATTGGCCTGCATATTAAAGGATGTGGCATGGACCTTGCGATATATAGTACATCAAACATCCGCTTGGAAGTGACGGATGTATTCGGTTGATGACCGGCGAAAACCCCATTAAGTAACCGGTCATCAACCTTATTACTAAAATAGTTGTTCAGTGTTGGACATGAAAAAGAGTCATTACAGTTCGGTAAGAAAAATTATTTTCACGAGTATGATTTTGGTGCCAGTCATACCTCTGCTGCTTATTCTTGGAATAGGTTACTACTACTTTACCATCTCCATAGAAACCAAAAGCGTCTCATCCATGAAAAGAATTGTGGAAGATCATCGTCAGATGATTGAGACATTCCTGGCGGAAAGGAAAGCCGATCTGGAATTCATTTGTTCCTCCTACGAATATAACGAATTGAGCAACCCCGGTACAATACAGTCTATTTTTAAGAATCTTCAGGAAAACGCCAATGCCTTTGTTGATCTGGGTGTGTTTGACGGCAATGGTATTCATGTAGCCTATGCAGGCCCGTTTGAGTTAAAGGGCAAAGAATACAGCGAAGCCGAATGGTTCAAAGAGGTTAATAAAAAGGGCTATTATATCAGTGACGTGTTTTTAGGTTTTCGCAGGATACCTCATTTTATTATTGCTCTTCAAAAGGAAAGCGGTGAGAGCAGATGGGTAATAAGGGCCACAATCGATACATACATGTTCAATGAACTTGTCAAAAAGGTAAGGATAGGAGCTACGGGAGAATCCTATATACTGAACAGAAACGGTATATTCCAGACAGAACGAAGGTCAGGCGGAAGCCTTATGGATAATGACCCGGATAATATAAGCTATCCTTCGCATCATGAAGGTATCAGGACATTCATCAGCCCGGATATTTCAGGTGAAAAATTTCTCTACGCAACAACATGGCTCAGGGCTGTGGACTGGCAGCTTGTTGTGAGGCAGCAGGAAAAGGATGCATTCAGGGAACTTAGAACCGCGACATATCTTATTCTGATTATCAGTATAATTGGAGGAGGAATTATAACCGGACTCGCTTTTTACAAGACCGGCAGGATTATAAGGCGTATGGAACGTATGGATGCTGAAAGAGACAATCTCAGCGGACAGCTCGTGAGAGCTACACAACTGGCTGAGCTTGGTGAAATGGCTGCGGGTTTTGCCCATGAAATAAACAATCCTCTTCAGATAATAAATAATGAGCAGGCATTGATGAAGGATATTTTTCAGGAGCTCAAAGAGAAGGGGGATTTTAAAAACTCCGATCCTGCAAAGGAACTGGAAGAGTCCATGGAAGAGATACATGCGCAGATAGGAAGATGTACACGGATTACCCAGGCCATACTTAAATTCGGAAGGAAAAATGAGCCCACGACAAAATATATAGAACTTGAAAAGATTATTAATGAAGTGACAGAGATGGTCGAGCAGAGGGCAAATGTCCATGGTATTGAGATCATAAGAGATATTCCGGAAGACAAGCCGGTAGTAAGAGCAGACCCTTCACAGCTTCAGCAGGTATTTCTTAATCTGTTCAACAATGCAATAGACGCGATTATCGAGAGATACGGTGCATCAGGCGGCAGGCTGGAGGTCGCTGTTGAGATAAGTGAAAATGAAAGTTACAGGATAACAGTGTCCGATAATGGTACCGGAATAACAGAAGAAAACATGAACAAGGTATTCAGCCCTTTCTTTACAACCAAGCCGGTTGGCAAGGGTACGGGGCTGGGTCTTTCGGTCTGTTACGGGATTATCAAGGAAATGGGAGGCGAAATGAAGGTGGAAAGTGAAAAAGACAGGGGGACTGTCTTTACCGTCATCCTTCCTCCTGCCCGGAATCAGGAATAGAGATGGATAAAATGAAAATTATGCTGGTTGATGATGAGGAAAGATATTTGTCGACCACATCAAGGCTCCTCAAAAGAAAAGGGTATGACACTGTTACAGCATCCGGAGGCACTGAAGCTCTTGCTAAACTGAGAAACAGCAGCATACATGTTGTGATTCTGGATGTGAAGATGCCCGGTATGGACGGTATGGAAATACTTCAGAATATAAAACGGGATTTTCCGCTGGTGGAGGTCATCATGCTTACAGGTCACGGGACTCTCGAATCGGCAGTAGATGGTTTAAAGGCCGGCGCCACGGATTATCTGGTAAAGCCTGCAGATATAGATGAACTGATAAAAAAGGCTGAAGAGGCTTTTGATAAGAGATTAAGAGTTGAAGAAAAGATAAGGATGGCCCGCAGCAGGAAATAGTCGGAAACCAGGAGGAAATCAATATATGGCTCAATCGGAAAAAAAAGTAACGGGTTATGACAAGTACGTTAACTGGAAATTATTCATTATTCCTGTTGTGCTTTTCTTTGCTGTTCTCATAATTCCGACTCCCCATGGCATGAAGGATGTCGGTACAGAAGTAAAAGTAGGACCAAAGGCGGTTATCAAACATTTAATATCCGAACTATTTGACAAAACGACCCATGAAGCTGAGCAGTGGGAACTCCTGACCGCTGAAATGATGGAAAGAAATATGCAGATGGGGTCACTTGTTAAAGAAAATTTCCTCAAAAGAGACATAAGATGGTGTAAAAAATACAATATAAAAGCAGATAAGAATAATTTTAAAAAGGCAGGCAGTTTTATCGATACTCAGGTTAGCAGTGATCGTTATGAATCCATAATGAAAAATGCCATAGAACTCAGGAAGGAGAAGCTTGCCTATGAAAACCTTTCGGGAAATGACCGGAAAGAGGCAGACAAGGGAGCGTGGGACATCAAGGTTGCAATAGCAATGATGGTGTTTGTAGTTTTCTGTTTTATGACAGAATGTATCCCCCTTCCGGGTGTTGCCTTCTGTATAGGGCTTATTCTCGTATTTACAGGGGTTGTTTCAAGAAGTGAAGTAGCCCAGCTCTACTGGGACGATGCATGCTGGTTTATCATGGGAAGCCTCATGTTTGCCGCGGCCTTTGTAAAGACAGGCGTGGATAAGCGAATGTGTCTCATGATGTTTAAAAAACTGGCTGTGCCCAACGTGAAATGGGTGACACTTATATTCTTTATTATAATAGCCCCTCTGGCTGCCTTTATCTCCGATCATGCGCTTGCTGCCATGTTTTTGCCAATAGGCATGCTCCTTTACCAGAACAGCCTTACCCGTGAAATCCCGGAAGACAAAGAGCTTGCCAAGCTGCTCATGATATCAATCGCAATGGCCTGCAATATCGGCGGCCCCGGAGCACCTTCCGGGGGTGCCAGAAATGTCATAATGATGACATACCTGAATGATATGTTCGGTTTTGATATTGGATACTTCCAGTGGGTTAAATACTGCTTTCCTTTTGTTATTGTAATGATTCCCATGACCTGGTTAATGGTTAACTGGAGGTTTAAACCTTCAATAGTATCCCTTGCACCTTCCATGAAACATCTCCGGAATGAAATCGGGAAAATGGGCGGATGGAACAGGAAACAGATTATAGCATTCGTTATATTTATCATCATGATCTTCGGATGGTTCACTGAAAAGGCCTTCTATGACCTGGGGATTTATCCGGTCCGGCTGGGAATCGGTGTAATAGCTGTAGCCGGAGCTGTAGCCTATCTCCTTACAGGTATAGTAAACTGGAGAGACTACCAGGAGAAGATCGACTGGGGTGTAGTATGGCTCTATGCAGGAGCCATTATTTTCGGCCGTACCCTTGATAACACGGGCGCCGCCTACTGGCTGGCAAGGAGCGTGATTGATTTTCTCGCACCACTGGGTATGGATTCAGGTGTTCCTCTTATGGCTACATCCAACGGCCTGACAGCAGTGCTTACAAACCTTATGGCTGACGGTCCGGCTGCCGCCGCAGTGGGACCGATAACACTCAATATGGCAGGCCTTGTTCATCCGGGCAGTACTTTTTTACCATTTATGGCTATGGCTACAGCAATATCTTCTTCCTTTGCGTATTGCCTGATCATTGGGACACCGCCAAACGCCATAGTCTATGCCAGCGGATATCTCGAACCAAAGGACTACCTGAGAGTAGGTATCCCGATGTGGTTCTTTGCAAATATCCTGATACTGCTTTTTACATCCATTTACTGGAAGATAGCAGGTTTCGGCGGACTCCCGGCATTCTAACCGGCTGGAGATTGAGAGAAGGGCATGGACGTAATTAAAAAAATAATAAAATCTGAATGGGTAACACGGTTCAGCAGGAAGACCGAAAGAAGATTATTCTTTGCCATGACTATTCTTATGCTCATATGGGGCATTTTAGATAAGATTGGTGTAATTCAGGGTTAGTAAGGTTTAAAGGGCAGGACATATGTCTGAAGCAGTGCAGAAAAAAGGGTTTTCATATTTTCAAATTATTACAGGTATGTTGAGCAGACCAGGTCATTTTTATGAAAACAACCTGTCTGACAGGGATATGAAAACGCCTGCTTTTTTTCTTCTGATATCTGCGGCTTTTTTTGTCTCGGCAAGCCTCACAGTGATAAAGGGCAATATTGTTATTTCTGCCGGGATATTATCCGTTAATGCCCTTGTTATGCCTCTTATTACTGCAGCAATCTCAATGTGCTTCATCAGGATATTTACAGGAGGCAGTGTCAGATTTATACGAATATTTACCATCCATGCATTTGCAGGGGGAACCGTACTTCTCGCGGCATGGATACCAATGATTACATGGATTACAGAACCTTGGAAATGGATACTTATAATTACAGGGTATGTAAGAGGCTGTAATATGACTTATCTTCAGGCAGCAATAATATCAGCTCTTACTGCAGGTTTCATAATATACGGGTTTAGATTTTTAATTAATACAGTCTCCTGATCAGAGTCTGTTTCGGGTTAGATACTGATAACCTAAGAGGAGCAGGAAATGGATAAAACAATTAAAGTACTAATGGTTGATGATGAAGAGAAGTTCCGTTCTACAACAAAAAAGCTGCTTGATCGCCGGGGATTCAATACAATAATAGCCGGGAATGCTGAAAGGGCTATTGAAAAATTGGACCAGGAGATCGATGTGGTGGTACTTGATATTAAAATGCCCGGAATGGACGGCCATGAGGCCCTTAAACATATAAAGAACCATTCACCCGAACTGCCGGTTATTATGCTTACCGGACATGGTGATATGGATTCTGCACAGGCGGCACTTGAGACAGGCGCCTTTGATTACCTTTCAAAGCCATGCGATATTGATATTCTGAGTGCAAAGATAACCGAAGCCTATAAAGAAGGCCATATAAGGGATGGAGCCGATGAAGAGAAGACAGTGAAGGATGTCATGGTACCTGTAGAAGATTATACAACACTGCGTGTTGACCAGACTGTAAGAGAGGCAATAACGAAATTAAGGGCGTCCTTTTCACTCAAGGTGCCGACCTCGAGCATAATGGAGACAGGTCACAGATCGGTCCTGATTTTTGATAATGCAGGAGAAGTAAGGGGCGTACTGACAATAAAAGGCCTGCTGAATGCCATAATGCCCGGATATCTCAGTGCCCCAAAACCGACCATGGCGGACAGCATTCAGTATTCCCCGATGTTCTGGAGCGGTATGTTTACCAAGGAGGTTAAAACCATACTGGATAACAGGGTTGAAGAAATAATGTCTCCCCCTCCCCTTTCCATTGACAGCAATTCAAACCTCATGGAAGCAGCCTACCTGATGGTATACAACGGAGTAAGACGTCTGGTCGTAAGAGAGAAAGGAAAAGTGGCGGGAATGATAAGAGAACAGGATCTGTTTTTTGAGATGGAGAGAATTCAGAAAGAATAAATTCGACTTTTATCATTCTGAGGCAAATCAGAAAATGCCGGTTTTATTATCTTCAGGCAGAACAAAAAAAATTGTCTCTGCATTCATAATCAGCACACTCATTTTTCTCACCATGAGCGCCTTTCTTGATCTATGGTCAAGCAGGAATCTAAGAGAAATATCCAAATCACAGTTTAACGAAGAGCAGCTTGTTATTGCAAGGAACATAAAATGGAATATAGAACAGGAACTTGATCTCCTCAGAAAGGAAATGGAACTGGCTTCAGGTATTCCAGCCGGAGCCGGTGAACGGGAAATACGGAAATATCTGGAAAAATTTTTTCTGCGTACAGGAAAAGACGGCGTTTTCAGGATCAGCCTCTATGACCTCACATCCGGCAGTTGTTCAGCATATGATTATTCACACCAGTGGAAAACCCTCAATAAAACACCTGCTCAGGATTTTGATATCAGTGTTGATAAAAACAGTGCCACTCTCCCATTTGACCATTTAATAGACAATAAAAACATGGTCATCTTCCACCTGGTCCCTTCAAGCTGTCTGCTCGCTGTTGAACTGGATATCTCAACCTTTCTGGCACGGTTTCTCAGGGAAACACGTTCAGGCAAGACAGGTTATGCATGGATCATAAATCAGGAAGGTATCTTCCTGTACCATCCCTTTATCGAGTTTATCGGTAAAAGCGCATTCACCGCAAGGGATGAAAGAAACCCTGATATTTCCCATAACAATATAAATTTCATCCAGAAGAACAACATGCTCAAGGGGCTAGAGGGCACAGGAGTATATACTACAGGATGGCACCGGGGAATTACAGGACAGATTGAGAAGCTTATAGCCTATGCGCCTGTTTCCATCTCTCTAAATCCCGTTGTCAACTGGTCAGCGGCTGTTGTCGCCCCCTCTGCTGAGATAGATGAATATATAAACAGGACATCCCTGTGGAGGTTTTTCCTTCATGCTATAATAATACTGATTATCGTTCTCGCCGGTACAGCAATACTGTTTAATGAGATGCGCTGGAACAGGGAACTGGAGAACATTATCAAAGAACGTACCAGTTCATTACGAAGGTCCGAGGAGAAATACAGATCACTTGTAGAAAGCGCAGAGGATTTTATATATACCCTTAACAGGGAGGGCGCCCTTGTATCAATGAACAGCTTTACCGCGGCTTTTTTCGGCGGGTATCCTGATGATTTCAAAGGAAAGGATATTCAAATAATATTCCCGGAAAGTACATCCGGAGAACAGAGGGTAATTCTTGACCTTGTTTACAGGCACGGTAAAAGCGTCAGAAAGGAATTTTATATTGAGACGGAAAACAATAAACTCTGGCTTAATATTAATTTTATGCCGATACGCGATGAATCAGGCAAGGTTGATACAGTTCTTTGCATAGCAAGGGATGTAACCCGTGAAAAAAACATGGAACTTCAGATGATTAACGCGGAAAAGCTTGCTTCAATAGGTACACTGGCAGCGGGTGTAGCCCATGAAGTTAATAATCCTCTGGGTGTCATCCTGGGATTTACAGATGACCTTATTCGCAAATCAGAAAAAGGTACAAGGATATATGATGACCTTAAAATAATTGAAAGACAGGGGATGCACTGCAAGCAGGTCGTGGAAAACCTGCTCCGCTTTGCAAGGTTTGGCGAAAACAGGGATGTCAGGGCGGATATCAATAATCAGATCAGGGATATCCTGAATATCGTAGCCCATACACTGGAAATGGAGAATATTGAAATCAGGTGTGATCTTGATGAGGACATACCAATGGTCAAGGGAGACCCGGGAGAACTTCAGCAGGTTCTTTTAAACCTTATTAACAATGCAGGTTATGCCATGAAGGGTGGAGGTACACTTACAGTAACCTCCCGCCTGGACCGGAAAGAAAACAGGGCAGTGATAGATATCAGGGACACGGGCACAGGCATTTCCGTAGAGGATATGGACAGGATATTTGAACCCTTCTATACAACCAAACCTGAAGGCGAAGGAACCGGCCTGGGGCTTGCGATTGTCTACGGAATAGTAACAAAGCACGGTGGAACCATAGAATGCCACAGCATATCAGTGGATTCACCTCTGGCTTCAAAGAAAAAACACGGCACTCTCTTTAAACTGAAACTGCCTGTCTATGAAAAGGAACAGTAAATGAAAGGGAAAATACTTATTGTTGACGATGAAAAGGACATGCTTGTTCTTCTATCCCGCATAATTGAAGAAGACACCGGGCATGGTGTCACGACCGAAAGCAATCCTGAAAAGGCACTGGCTTTATTTGAAAAAGACGAATTTGATCTTGTCATTCTTGACATGAAAATGCCGGGTATGAGCGGACTTGAGCTTTTAAAAGAGATGAAGGCAATCCGTCCCGATGTGTCAGTGATTATTGTTACCGCCTATGCCACTATAGATACTGCGGTCGAAGCAATCAGAGAAGGCGCGTTTGACTATATTACAAAACCATTTCAGAGAGAGCGGATTGTTCTTACCGTGGAGAAAGTCATCAAATGGAGGGATATTGTATCTGAAAATATAGCGCTCAGGAAGGAACTTGGCAAAAAAGACGGGGTATCCTCAATTATCGGTTCATCAGGTGTAATCAATAAATTAATAGATGATATTTCTCAGGTTGCTCCCACTACCGCAACGGTACTGATTACCGGAGAGAGCGGTACGGGAAAGGAACTGGTCGCAAAGGCTCTTCATCAGCTCAGCATGCGAAAGACCCGGCCTCTGATAACAGTCAATTGTACAGCCATATCCGAGAACGTGATTGAAAGTGAGTTGTTCGGTCATGTAAAAGGAGCATTTACCGGGGCATGGAAAGACAAAAAAGGGCTTGTTGCCATGGCCGACGGTGGCACACTCTTCCTGGACGAGATAGGCGACCTTAATCCTTCCATGCAGACAAAGCTGCTTCGACTGATACAGGAAGGAGAATACAAACCAGTCGGAAGCACAAATACACAAAAGGCTGATATCCGTTTTATTGCTGCTACGAACCATAATCTTGAGGCAGATATTCAAAATGGGACATTCAGAGAAGATCTTTTTTACAGGCTCAATGTAGTGCGCCTTGGGATGCCGTCCCTGAACGACCGCCGTGAAGACATACCCCTGCTTGCACATCATTTTCTAAAAAAATATACCCTGTTGTACCAGAAGAATATAACCGGAATCACCAGCGGGGCAGTTACAAAGCTGTGCACAAAGGAGTTTTCCGGCAATATCCGCGAACTTGAGAACATTATAGAAAGAGGAGTTATCTTCTGCCGATCCGAGAACCTGGATACCGTTGATATACTGATGAAAAGTGATGAACATGCAAAAGAACTTTCAATACTTGATGAGGAAATACTTGCAAAACCTTTCAGAGAAGCGAGAGATGAATTTATGATCAGGTTTTTTCGCCAGTATATACAGGCCCGTTTAAGGGAAAGCAACGGGAATATCAGCCAGGCAGCAGAAACTGCGGGAATACAACGCCAATATATGCACCGCCTGATGAAACAGGTCGGACTGGAGGCCGAAGGCTTTAAGGAGAGAAATCATACCGTATCATAGCCCCAGCTCTTTTAAGGCATCCTTCAGCCGGAGGACACCTACAGGCTGACCATCCTCTAGAACTGTCAGCCTGTAAGCATTATAGAACAGCATCCTTTTTACGGCATCTGTAAGTTTATCAGAGGGCTTTACAGTAATTTTCGTGATAAAGCCTCCCGGATAATCAGTCATGACTGCTTCAACTTTCGGAGGTTTCATATTTTATCCGATATATAACCAGTTAGAATGTTTATCGCATATATACAAGATAGGTAATATATCCCGCATAACATAAAAGCAGTGAAAAACCCCCCATGCGTCCTATAGTGTAATCCTTTCTCATTATCAGCCAGGGAAGAAGACTTGTAAACATCATAACCAGATAGTCATAGATTAGACCGCTTCCAATAAAACCTCCCGGTATGGGTATGGGGCGCACCAGTCCCGCCATTCCAATAACGGAAAGGATATTAAACACATTACTGCCTATCAGGTTCCCAATGCTTATATCCATTTCTTTTCGCAGGGCAGCTACAACCGAAGTGGCAAGTTCAGGGAGCGATGTCCCGAGAGCCACGATAGTGAGTCCTATAAATTTTTCACTTACACCAAAATTTTTCATTATAATTACTGCCGCATCGATCAATACCTGCGCGCCGATAACCACACATGCAATTCCTGTTATAATAAGCAATATCTGTTTTTTTCTTGATTCCACAATTCCGATATCATCAATCTCCTGTTCCGTTTCCTCATATAATGTAGAAGCGTGTTCGTACTCATCAAACCCCGCAGTACCTGCCCCGCCCGACATCCCTGCCGCTACAAGTTTTGATTCCCGTGCAGAAATATAGTAGTTAAATATAGTGTATGCTATGACTCCGGTAAACAATGTGGCCCCTTCAAGCCTTGAGATACTTGAATTAAAAGTAATGAGAAGCAGATAGAGAGATATTGCAAGCATCAGCGGGATATCCCTCTTTATAACAGACTTATCGGCCTTGAGGGGAACAAGAAATGCAGAAGCACCGAGCACAAGCGCAATATTGCAGATGTTGCTGCCTACCACATTCCCAACAGCAATCATACTCTTGTCCGCCAGGGACGAAATCACGCTGACCACGAGTTCAGGCGCGGACGTGCCAAAAGCGACTACAGTCAGACCTATCACTATCGGCGAAACACCCAGGCTCCTTGCCAGGTTTGCCGATCCTTTAACAAGCCATTCCGCTCCGTAATAAAGCATTGCGAATCCAACAATCAACAACAATACCTGTATCCACATAGACTGTCTCCTTTTCATCAATTTGTCGTTGAATATCTACATGGAGCAAAAAGGGTGCCGTAAAAAGCGGCTGTCTTCCGTTCATTGCATGTATTTTAAAATCCTTTACAAATTAAGCGGTTATATAGCCAGTAGTAGACAGGTGAAGGAAAAACGTTTAGATACTTAATCTGACATGTCCACAGATTGTTTCGTAAAATCCTGTACCGGTCACCAATGAGAATACATACATATCTTTTAATAATCCCCGTATTTTCTTCCATAAAAATTAATT
>JASFHE010000150.1:0-11399 GCA_050123415.1 Desulfobacteraceae bacterium
AAGGAGGTAGTAGCTATAGCAAATAAAGTTGATGATACCAGGGTAAATGAAATGATCCGGGCAAGCCAGGTAAGGTTGATTTCA
Organism: Desulfobacteraceae bacterium; assembly: GCA_050123415.1. Lineage (GTDB taxonomy): Bacteria > Desulfobacterota > DSM-4660 > Desulfatiglandales > HGW-15 > JAAZBV01. Next base: position 85 of record JASFHE010000150.1, read on the forward strand.
AACGAAGGAGAACAACTTGGAATAATGTCCACAAAGGATGCTTTCGATATTGCCGGCAAGGATGGTCTTGACCTTGTTGAAGTTGCACCAAATGCTGATCCGCCTGTTTGCAGGATAATGGATTATGGTAAATACAAGTACCAGGCCAGTAAAAAAGATCAGGAAGCCAGGAAAAAAACAAAGGCTTTCCAGTTAAAAGAAGTAAAGTTCAGACCTCATACCGATGATCATGATCTTAATTATAAAATTAAGAACATAATTAAGTTCCTTGAGAAAAAGAACAGGGTAAAACTTACGGTCATGTACAGAGGGCGTGAGTATGCCTACCAGGAAGCAGGTATAGAGTTGCTGAATAAAGTTGCTGAGGAAATACAGGAATACGGCTCAATAGAACAGGAAGCAAAGAAAGAAGGCCGTAACGCAACAATGGTTATTGTGCCGAAATAATTTATTTATTTTCCTGAATAAAACTTTCTTCTAACTGCTTGTTAATATTTAATATATTTCTTGTGCTGGGATAGAAGGCAAGCCATCTATACTTTATTTTAATAAAATCCTTTGACTTTTTTGGTATATTTTATTATGCCGGCCCGACAGGAAAAAAAGTATTACCGATTTTTCAGTTGGTTAAGGCTTTAACAGAATACGTACACAGGGAGGTTTCTAAATGCCGAAATTAAAGACAAACCGTGGTGCCGCAAAAAGGTTTAACACCACCGGTTCTGGTAAGATTAAAAGGAACAAGGCTTATAAAAGCCATATTCTTACTAAAAAGACAACCAAGCAGAAAAGGAATTTAAGGAAAGGCGGACTGGTAGATGCCAGTGATGCCAAAAGAGTAAAAAGACTCATTCCTTTTAAATAACTATATTACTTTTTATTACTATTACTTATCTGTAATATATTGACATAAAAATAAAATTCTAGATTAACTTAGGAAGAGGATCATCAAATGGCAAGAGTAAAAAGAGGTTTTCAAGCAAGGCGCCGGAGAAATAAAGTTCTTAAGGCTGCCAAAGGATACAGGGGTGGTCACAGTAAGCTTTTCAGAACGGCAGCTGTAGCAGTTGACAGGGCAAGGCAATACGCATACCGTGATAGAAGAAATAAAAAACGCGATTTCAGAAAATTATGGATTATCCGTATTAATGCTGCTGCGAGAGAAAACGGCCTTTCTTACAGTGAGTTTATGGGCGGCCTTAATAAGGCTGGAATAGACCTGGACAGAAAAGTACTTTCTGACATGGCCATACATGATCCCGCAGGTTTTTCAAAAATCGTCGAAATGGTAAAACAGTAGCCATTTAAGTATATTAAATTCTACTCCATCTTATTAGGCCCGTTTGTTTAAACAAACCGGGCCTAAAAATATTATGATCATGAAACAAAAACTACTGGAAATACGAGACAGGGCACTCAGAGAGTTAAACTCTATAAAACATCTCGACGCCCTTGAAAAGTTCAGGATTGAATACCTTGGTAAAAAGGGGCAGGTCACTTCTCTCATGAAACAACTGGGTACACTAACCAAAGAGGAACGACCTGTTTTTGGTAAACTGGCAAATGAAGTTAAAAATGAAATTGTCGGTTTTCTTGAAAAAGCACTTGGTGATCTGAAAGAAAAAGAAACCGGCGAAGACAAAGCTGTTGATATTACTCTTCCCGGACGTGCGCCATTAAGGGGGCATCTTCATCCGATAAACCAGGTGAACAATGAGATATGCCGTATACTTGTAAAAATGGGATACAGCATAGTCAAGGGGCCTAACGTTGAACTTGATTATTATAATTTTGAAGCCCTTAATTTCCCTAAGGATCATCCCGCCAGGGACATGCAGGATACCTTTTATGTGACTGAAAACACGGTGTTGAGGACTCATACGTCCCCCATGCAGGTCAGGGTAATGGAAAAACAGAAACCGCCTGTAAGTATTATTGCCCCGGGCAAGGTATTCAGAAGCGATTCGGATGTGTCACATACTCCCATGTTTCATCAGGTCGAAGGTCTTCTGGTTGATAAGGGGATTACATTTGGTGATTTGAAGGGAACGTTAACCAGTTTTGTCCACCAGATGTTCGGTTCTGATATTAAACTGAGATTCAGGCCAAGCTTTTTCCCGTTTACAGAACCCAGCGCAGAAGTAGACATACAGTGCGTAATATGCCGTGGAAAAGGGTGCAGGACCTGTTCAAATTCAGGATGGCAGGAGATCCTTGGTTCAGGAATGGTTGACCCTGGTGTATATGGCTTTGTGGATTATGATCCTGAAGTGTACTCAGGTTTTGCATTCGGGGTTGGAATAGAAAGAATGGTAATGCTCAAATACGGTATTGATGATATCCAGCTTCTTTTTAAAAACGATATGCGTTTCCTGAAACAATTTTAATAAGTTATTAATACTGAGTCTGACAAATGAAACTAAGTTTAAACTGGCTGAAAGAATATGTAGATATTGACATTACACCGCAGGAGTTATCCCATATCCTCACCATGGCGGGTCTTGAAGTTGAGGAACTGGAAAGAATTGGAGATATTCCCGATGAGGTTATTGTTGCGAAGGTACTGTCTGTTGAAAAACACCCAAAGGCGGACAAGCTTGTTCTGTGTAATGTTGACACCGGAGAGACAACCGTACAGGTAGTCTGCGGAGCGCCAAATGTAAGAGAAGGTATTCTTGCTGCAATGGCTCTGCCCGGTGCAAAGTTTAAGAATGGTCTCACTATTAAAAAGAGCAAGCTCAGAGGCGAGATATCAGGCGGAATGCTTTGCGCCGAAGATGAGCTTGGTCTCACAGATGACCACAGCGGAATCATGATACTTCCCGAAGGCCTTGAAATTGGCTCCAGATTAAAAGACGCACTCAACCTTAAAGAAGACTGGTCACTTAATATAAGCCTGACTCCAAACAGGCCTGATTGTGCCTCGGTTATAGGGATTGCAAGAGAAGTTGCTGCTTTAACCGGTAAAAAACTAAAGCTTCCTGAAGTTAAATATCAAGAAGATGGAGCTCCAATTAATGAAGTAACCAGCGTTGATGTGGTTGATCCTGAGGGCTGTCCCAGATATGCCGCAGGTATGATCCGGAATGTAACACTTGAACCCTCACCATTCTGGATGCGCTACAGGCTCCATGTTTCAGGTACAAGGAGTAAAAACAATGTAGTGGATATCTCAAACTATGTTCTCCTTGAAACAGGTCAGCCTCTCCATACATTCGATTATGATCAGCTGAATGAAAACAGGATAGTCGTGGCAAGGGCAAATGAGGGTGATAAATTCCATACCCTTGACGGTCAGGAACGCACTCTTAACAAAGAGCACCTGATGATATGCGATGGCGAAAAGCCTGTAGGCGTTGCAGGAATTATGGGTGGATTAAACAGCGAAATTTCAGACAGTACGACCAATATACTCATTGAAAGCGCATATTTTAATCCTGTTACTATAAGAAGAGGAGCTAAGTCCCTTGGTATTTCAAGTGAGGCGTCGTATCGGTTTGAAAGAGGGGTGGACATTGAAGGGGTAATATATGCCCTTAAAAGGGCTCTCAGCCTGTCGCTTGAACTTGCAGGAGGAGTTATAAACAAGGGGATAATAGATATCTATCCTGAAATATATAAATCACCAGTCATTAATTTAAGAGTAGATAAGACAAACGTATTTCTCGGTGCATCCATATCAAAACAGGAAATGGTATCATACCTTAAGGCACTGCAAATGGATGTCGTGGAAAAAGATGGCGACACCTTAAAAGTAACACCTCCAACATATAGGGTTGATATAGAAAGAGAAATTGACCTTGTGGAAGAGGTGGCCAGAATGTACGGTTATGACAATATAGCTGAAACATATCCGGCGATCAGGCCGTCAGACAAAGCCGAGATGCCTGTATTGGGATTACATAACAGGGCCTATGATATACTTGCAGGTGCCGGATTAAGTGAAATTATTACATACAGTTTTGTTTCACCCGAATCAGCAGACCTGCTGAATGCGGGAGAAAACAGCTATATAAGATCGTTTGTTGACCTTATGAATCCCCTTACAAGTGAACAGTCTGTAATGAGAACATCTCTTCTGCCCGGACTGATCTCATCGGTTAAAGAGAATATCGCACATGGTGAACCTAACCTGAAACTTTTTGAATGGGGCAAAATTTACATCAAAGACGATTCAAATGAACTGCCGATTGAAAAAGTAACATTATCCGGTGTTATGTCAGGGAATCATTCCATAAAAAAATGGCATAATGAAATCAGGCTTATCGATTTTTATGACATAAAAGGAGTGGTGGAAGTACTTCTGGATTCCCTTGGATTAACGGAATACTCATTTGTACGCAGGGAAATAAGCGAAGCATATGATAGAAATATATCCTGCAACGTTTGCATGGGTGACATCATATTAGGCACCCTCGGAAAAATCAGCAGTGATGTACTTGAAAAAAACGAAATAAAAAGCAATGCATTATATGCTTTTGAAATCGACATTGAGAAATTACTTGACGCAATCTCGTCAAAAAGGTTTGAGTTCAGATCTTTTGGAAAATATCCTGCTGTTTTCAGGGATATATCAATAGTTGTTGAAAAAACAGTTGAAAGTATGCCAATTCAGGGTATAATCCGTAAAATTGGCGGTGACCTGGTTGAATCAGTAGATGTATTCTCCGTTTATGAAGGAGAAAAACTTGGATTTGATAAAAAAGCTCTCAGCTTCAGGATCTGTTACAGATCAAAAGAAGAAACACTTGGCGGAGGGCTGGTCAATCGTCTTCATGAAAAGGTAATTAACAGCATCAGAGAAGAAACAGGTGGAACTCTAAGCGAGGGTTAACTATCTATGAAGATTCCAGAAGATAAGCGCTATTTCCGAATTGGTGAAGTAAGTCGCATTATCGGGGTGGAACCTTATGTTCTCAGGTTCTGGGAAAGTGAATTTCCCCAGATAAGACCATCCAGAGCAGACTCTAAACAGAGAACCTATCAGAAAAAAGACCTTGAACTCATAAAGGAGATTAAACGTCTCCTTTATGAAGAAAAACTCACCCTCGAAGGCGCCAGAAAGCGCCTTAAAAAAGTAAATGCAAAAACAGAGACAAAAGAATCTGCCGATATTATAGAAGAGATAAAGAGTGAACTTCGAAGTATTGCAGACCTTTTAAACGATTAATCATCAATATCATGAAAGGACTCGAACTCAGCCACAGATACTTTGAAGAAATCTGCAGGCCTGCAATTGAAGAATCTTTTAACGAATATATTGAAAAAATGGCATTCGGACTTGTAGGTGATGGCTCCGAATGCTATGGATTTGATGATGAAATATCCAGGGATCATGATTTCGGTCCTCGAATAATGATATGGGTATTATCCTCTGATTACGAAGAATTCGGAATAGAACTTCAAAAAGTATTTCAGAAACTGCCAAAAAAATTCCTGGGATTTGACGGTGTAAAAACCAGTCAATATGGCAAAGGCCGTGAGGGCGTCTTTACAATAAACGGGTTTTATAAAAAGTTCACAGGCCTGGATCATCCGCCTTCAACAATAAATGAGTGGAGATTCATTCCTGAAGTAAACCTCTCTCTCGCAACAAATGGTGAAGTATTTACTGATCCTCCCGGGAAATTCACCGGTTATCGTAATACACTACTGGCAGGATATCCGGAAGACCTGAGACTTAAAATGATGGCTGCAAGGAGTATGAAAATGGCACAGGCCGGCCAGTACAACTATGCACGCAGCATAAAGAGAAAGGAGTATGTAGCAGCTAGGATGGCGCTGGCTGAATTTACAGATGCTGCCACATCCATGATCTATTTAATGAACAAAAAATACAAACCCTTCTACAAGTGGATGCACAGGGGACTAAGGAACCTCTCTGTACTGGGAAATGAAATTTATAATCTGCTCGAAAGCCTTTCAATATCTACCCGATTTTCTGATAATATTACCAGTATTGAAAACATATGCAGCCTGATTATAATTAAACTCAGGGAAGAGGGGCTTAGCGACTCCACATCCGACTTTCTGCTTGATCACGGCCCTCAGATACAAAAAAGGATCAATGATGAAAACTTAAGGGATATGGTGCCATGGGGATAGATAAAATGGAAAGTGAGCAGATAATAAAAAAAATACTGGCACTGGAATGGGACATGTTTACCAGCGTAAAAAATGTCAATGGAAGGGCATCGTGCCAGGATGATAAAAAGACATTTTTAATCATGAGAAAGGCACAGGCTGATGTATGGAGTACGGACACACTGACAAGTTATCTTGACGACCTTGAATCGGCAAATAGAGAAAGTATAAATTTCATGTCGATAAAGTATGCCAGAATGATGGAAGTTACCTTTCCTGATGAATATGAAAATATTAAAGACCGGCTTCCCCCAATATCAGAAAGCGTTCATAGCCTTGTAAGCGAAATAACAAAGTACCACCTTGATTGGTCCATTGAGGCATCAAAGAAATACCCGAAACTATTTTCCCTCGGTCGGCCTGTTGCTACAGCAGGAACGCAGGCACAGCATACAATTTCTATAGAAAATTATCTGCGGAGTGAATTACTCACATATTCAGAAAAAACTCTAAAGCTATGCCTGAAAGATACAAAAGAAGCATTTGATAATATAAGGAATCTTTCTGTGGAAATACTCGGGAATACGGCAAAAAGCTATGGCTATGATTCACTGGAAGAGATCGAAAAATCATTATTATCGGTACAAAGAAACGGGTCTTTGTCTATAATCTCGCTCATTTTTTAAGACCCGTAACATCCGATTATTTTCTCGAAATTCTGAGCAGGTATTTAACCGCTCAACCGGATGGTGAAAAACACTGGCAGGGAATAAAGGAGCGTGTCGAACTTTATAAGCAAAGCATGAAACCAAAGGTATTTGCTACCTGGGGAATATTCGCGATCATAGCAATAGTTTTCATTATCGAGGTTATTCTGGGTGTATTGGATAATAGAATGATCCTGCTTGAACTTGGGGCAAATGCATCCGTTCTGGTCAGGGATGGTGAGTGGTATCGTCTTTTTTAACAGTAATTTTTTACATCTGGATTTTTTTCATATTTATTTTAATGTCCTGTTTCTTCTCCTTGTAGGTGTAGGTGTTGAGCGGCTGACGGGTATCTGGAATTTCATTTTTATTCCAAATGGGCAGGGGAGGGGAAAGAAAGTCACCTTGAAATAAAAGCCGATATTGAAGGAAATTTAAAAATCTGGTTGTATATCTTAAACAGACACGAAATGGTAATGATAACTTTGTCATACGTTTTACAGCAAAAAATCCCCTGCAAAAGACATATGTATTTAAAACAGAAGCAAAGGATGAGGATCCTGATTACGGGCTTGAGGTATTACTGATTGACACCAGTGAGAACATCCCGGAACCTTTCGGAAGAACCTGGAGTCTCTGGTTCAGGGATAAAAATATGTTAAAAATATACGGGACCTGACATTACATCTCCCGGCGCAATATAAACTTTATCCCTCCCTTTGTGGCGATTTCTGCTCCTGCTATTGAAGAAATACCAATATTCCCTTTTCCGTCGATCTCTGCGTGTATTTCCACTTCACGTAATGAGAGGTCTCCAACAGATTCGGGCATGCTGCACAGTATCCTGTCGACCGCTTTCATAAAACGGATAAAATTATTTTGAACTGTACTCACAGCAATTTCCGAAGCTTTACCAGTTACATTACTCACAAACTCCTTCGCACTCCTGTACGCAACTGATGATTCTTCCTCTTCGTCTCGATCAGAAAAAATGGTAATAGTGTCATCATGTTCGTTCATCATTTTCTCCTTTTTAGATTTGAACAACCAGCATTGCCGCGGCCCATATCGAATTGTTGTTTTCTGAAAAGTACAGGTCCTTTCGAGTTTCAAGAAACGCCACTTCCAGAGATTTTCTTTTCAGTAGATAGCGGTAAAATTTTCTCGTGAATTTTTCCGCCATTTCATCTTCGATATCCCATCGGAATCCTACGGCTGCCGGTACGTTTCTTTTCACCATTTCAAAGACAAACCCCTTTTCCGAGCTATGACAACTGCTCAGATATACCAATTTTACATTCGCTTTATAGAGCAAGCCGGCAAAAAGTTCGAGGCTTACAGGTCTTATTTTTCCTTCTTTTTCACCGGGAAAGAACAGGTAGCCTTCCTTGTTATCCTCATCTATATTAATATAGGCTGAATGCCCGGCAAAATGAACAATATCCCAGTTCTGATTAATTTTTTCCAAGTAGTACCTTACGGTATCGAAGTAAGACATTCCATTTTCAGGTTTGTCGATAACTTTGATGTTTAAACTTTTATCTGCCCTGAGGTCCTCATTCCAGAATTTTATTTCCTGGTCTACATTGGAGATTGTATCCAGCTCTAACGAAAGTTCCCTGACAATCCCTGAAACATCCGCGCGGATTACCAAACAGTTAAGGTTTCGATCTTTGTCATCCAGGTCCTGAAAGAGCGCATAGCAATGAGAAGGCACAGCTAACCTCCGGTGTACTGGCGAATGCAGCATTATAAAATCGTTATCATCCCCCATGAGGGCTTCAAAGATGATATTATGCGTATCCTGTTCGACTACGAAGCGGAAGCGGAAGTTTTCCTTTTTGTTGTCTATTAGCCCCATTACATTCGAATAGCTTTTTAAGAAATTTTTATTTGCTTCAGCAAATAGCTGTTTCCGAATTTCCTCACCGAGTCTGGTAAGATGGGTCCTCCATTGCATTTTTTTTTGCTTTGATTTATCTGCAATATCATCCGACATTTCCCCAAGTTTTTTTATCCCTTTAATAGGAAATACCAGGGCACCTTCGTCTTCATATGGAAAACTTTCTCCCCGTATTCGATAATAAGATTTTCTATTTCCTGAAAGGATACCTATGTCAACATAGGCAATTTTATCCGCTTCCTCCATTTGATCTGTTTCAGTGCCTGAGAAAAAACGTTTTATAGCACTCTTGAAATTTTGTTCAAGATCGATCCCGTCGATAATAAGGTCGGCTGGTTCGAAGTGCTTCAAGTCGCCATAAGACATGTTGTCAGCGATGGGTGAGATAATTAGAACCGGCGCGTTAAGTGTGTGGTGACGGAATTTTTCAAGAAGCTTTAATCCGTTTTTATTCATTTGCTGGGATTGCATCGAAGTACTTTTATTGTATGGGATGTTGAGATGACTTACCAGAAGATCGTAGTTTTCTTTCATTATGCGCATCTCAGCCCATTCCTGGTATCTTTCCGGATTGAGGATAAAAATGTCTCCACTTTCAGAACATGCTTCATTCAGCCAATCGTTTATATTTTCAGCGATTTCGCTATGGGCCAAAGGATGGACAAATAGAGCTTGTTTTACCATTTCATGATACTCCTTGCACAGCAGGAATACTAAACTTGATTTCTAATTCGTTTCCCACCCGTTTTTGTTCAAACATCTGACCTTCAGCATTTTTAATGAATTTTTCAATAATATCAAAACCAAGGGCGAGATCCACTAATGTTTTACCCGCTAGTTTGGTGTTATGATAATCCTGGTTGGCATCCGAGGATATTTTTGGTGCCAAACCTCTTATCTGGATGATAACGTTATCATTGTCAGCTTGTACAAATATCTTTATTTTGTCTTCTTCCGTGGCCATGCGAAGAAAATAGGACAGGATCGATTCAATACAGAAAGATATCTGGAAGAGATCACCCCTTACCCAGGTCATTTTTGTTGTTTCCTGCTCGTATATCTTGACTTCAATAATATTTGTTTCGATTAATGGCAGGTCGGTTATCAATTCTCGAATGACCTTTGGAATGTCAAGTAACGATTCATTATAGGGGAACACATTTTTTTCCCGTTCCAAATTCTGTTCGAACATCATGAGGCGGTCATAAGTCAGGTCCACCTTTTTAAGATGGCGAAGCACTTTTTTGACAGCCCCCGATATCTCGCCGGAGGCATAATTCTGGAGTCTAAATAACGTGCTGAATGCAATTGACAGGGGCGTTTTAGTTTGCATTGCGACTTCGTAATGGAGGTCGCGAAGAATCGCCAGGCGTTGAGCATTTTTTTCAAGTTGCCCGCGAGCCAGGGCTGAACATATCTCTTTTGCCGCAGTGCATAGAAGTTCCTGTTCTTGTTCGGAGATTGCATTCTTACGGGTGTCTTCTATATTTAGAAGATAAGTGCCACCCCCTTCAACTGGAATCGAAATGCAGAACTCCGATTGAGAATTATTGAAAAGCGGAATATGAGATGTTCCATATTCCCTGCTTATGCTTAAATCAGGTATATTTACAGCTTCATCGATTGTACAGGCTTTTGCGAGTATGCCTTTATTAATGGGTTGCCTGAAATCTTCGGGAGCCCGTACGTTATCGTTGGCCGCAGCCTGACTTAGTAATCTAAATTCCTCGCTGTCTTCATCGATCACAAAGAAAGCTACGTTGTCCCATTTATAATGTTTCTGAATGTCATCACAAATAACCTGAGCGATCGACTTCCAGTCGTCGCAGTTTACCATTGAAATATCCTTCATTAACTCAAATCGGAAAGTTGATTCCCGTTTTGTTTCGTAGCGAAGTGCCTTGATTACTGCATGCTGCATCGGGATACTATCAATAAACAAGATATCGTCTTCTGTATAATATCCGACCGTTTTACTATAAAGGCTGACAGATGCTATTGGAAGATTGTCTTCAATGACAGGATAGCGCAGGCAGGAATGATAACCTCTAGAGAAAAATTCCTGTGTTTCAGGCCTTTCTATGACTTTCTTCCAGCGTTGATCTTTAAGAAAATCATTGATATCGTCTATTTTGTGTGCTGTGGTATCATTCATCATTTCGACGGCAATTTCAGGGATATCCCACCAGCGGATTTGCAGCTCGCCTTCATCTGGAGGGTAAGAATAAAACGGACGTATGGACTTTCGATCGTCTGAATATAAACCTACCGAAAGATAATCAAACGGAATGATTTGCTGGAGATCACAGGCAACCGATTCAAGTATATCAGTTCCATCAAGACTGGCAATGTGACTGTGAATAGTTTTGCTGATATGGGGAACGCTAAGATCTCTGATTAAACCCAGGGAGTTGATAAATTTACCATAATGATCGATTTCCGGGATTGCAAGGATCTGGATCGGCTTTTTTCTGTCTTTTTTTATGTTAATATTTACCCGATACTCATTTGCGCTTTCTTCCTCTATCCTATGTTTCAGATTATTCATTACTAAAGCAAGGTTTTCTTCATCAAAAAAGTCCCTGAGATGTGTGCCGGACAGGCTGTCGACTCCGAGCATG
>JASFHE010000151.1:0-11384 GCA_050123415.1 Desulfobacteraceae bacterium
CTGTACGGGATGGGTGGGCGATAATGTAAAATTAATTACCCCTTTAAAATGTCTGCGAAGGCGGGAATCTATTTTGCTTTTGTTTTTAAATACTTAAAGTGGATTCCCGCCTGCGCGGGAATGACGATTAAGTCGCCATACCTGCTTACTTTTCTTAAGTCAACAGTATTGGGTATAAAACCCCACCCAACGCTGAAATAACCTTATAGCCATTTTGAAATGACAAAGGAGAAAAAATGGAACAAAAAATCAAAATCAATAAAGGTACTGTACAGGAAACTCTATTACTGCCTTTATGGGGCAGGGCCTATGAAACACAAAAGAGCAACCCGAGGTTAATTGATGAAAACGCCGTAAAAATAATTAAAAACATTGATTACGATTTTTCGGAAATAGAAAAGACCCAGGCCATGTCACAGCATGGCTGGGTAGCGCGCAGCCTGCATACGGACAGAACGGCCCGTGAATTTATAGAACAACACCAGGAGGCAGCGATCGTCAATATAGGCTGCGGACTGGATACAACCTTCAGCCGTATTGATAATGGCAGGATTATGTTTTACGAGCTTGACCTGCCGGATGTTATAGAACTCAGGAAGAATTTTTATGAGGACAGCGACAGACACGTAAGTATTGCGTCTTCATTTCTGGATACCGACAAATGGTTTGAGCAGATAGAGGTCAAAGACGGCCTGCTGTTTCTTGCAGGCGGTGTGCTTTATTATTTTGAGGAAGAACAGATAAAAGAGTTTTTCATTAAAGCGGCAGACTATTTTAAAGAGTGTGATTTTTACGTTGATTCCTTGTCGCCCATGGGCATGAAGATCGCGAAAAAGCAGGTATTGAAGAAAGGCGGCATGGGTATGTCCATGGATGGCGGATGGGGACTGAAACCGGTAAAAGCCCTTGAACAATGGGATAAAAGATTCAGGGTAATAAGTGCAGCATCAATGTCTAAAGGGATGTACAAAGGACTTTCGTTTATGACAAAAATGATATTCCTTATACCTGATATGCTCGGTATATGTTCAATGGTGCATATGAGGATTGAATCTGACCGGTAGATGGAATCTGATAACATGTGAGACCATATAATTAATAAAGATGAAATTATATAGGGAGAGAATTATGGAATTTAAATATCCCGCAAAAATTCAAGATGATGGTTGCGGCGGATTTCTTGTTGTTTTTAGAGACATCCCGTTTGCTGCAACGGAAGGAAAAACTATTAAAGAGGCCTTGACGCAGGCAGTTGATTGTCTGGAAGAGGCTATAGCGTCATGCATAGACGATGGAGAACTCATTCCGAAACCATCTAAACCGCAAAAAAATGAATATCAGATCATGCTGCCGGCTCAAACCGCAGCAAAAACAGCTCTTTATATTGCTGTTAAAAAAACAGGGATCAGTAATTCTGAGTTGGCCAGACGAATTAATGTTGATGAAAAAGAAGTCCGTCGAATGCTGAACCCTCGTCACCCTACCAAGTTGCCGAGAATTGAGAAGGCTCTCGCGTCCCTGGGCCATCATCTGTCTGTAACATTACTGGAAAACGCTGCATAATTTTTTCTACCTCCGACAAGCGGTCCTGTTAATCTCTGACTCCAAACTTCTGTTTTTCTACATTTACTTTTAATAAGCATAGTGACACAGAGCATCACAAAACAAACGATACAACGGGGATCGCATCAAGGTTCCCTGTAATCAAAATCTATAAGCCCCTGTATCAATTTAAAGTCCCCTGTATTCTTTGTAACCACAACCGCCCCTGTTTGCCTTGCTAGTGCTGCAATGGTTATATCATTATAGTGTTTCGGATATTTTGGATCCAGTTTCCCTGAAGCCCTGAGCTTCTGACATACCCGTCCAATCAGGATAAGCGTAGAAACTGTCGGTATGATTAATCGCTTTGACTTAACAAATTCATTCTGCAAGACAGTAAGATGTTTTATCTCCGGCTTTCCCTTTGCACCTGTCCATAGTTCATGCAGAACAGGATGTGCCAGAAAAACAATGTAGTGGAAGGGATTACGCAGTTCCAAATGTAGATTGGAATTAAAGATATCAATATAAATATTGGTATCGATTATGATTTTTTCTTGCAAAATCAATCCTTAAACACATATTCAAAATCAAATGTTCCGGCATTATTAAAAGTGGCCTCCGCTAAACGGATATCAGTATCAAACTCGCTTAAAACAGTGTTTATTGCTTCTTTTTCCGTTTTAACATTCAAAGCAGCTTTAATCCTGTTAATAGCACTCTGATCAAGCTCCAGTGTTTTTTTTACAAGCGTCATTTATCACACCTCCTCATTAATGGTTAAACCATATTTTCCGGCCATATTATATGGGTATTTTATTTTTCTAAAAATTATTTGTCAAAGAAAAAATATCCATATTTGAGAGGTGTTCCATTTATGACTGTTAAGGTGACGTTCGTGCAGGGCGCACAAAGCTATTTCATTTCACGTTCTGTACGAACGTTACCCTTTTCTGATGACTATCCGTACTTTTCAAAGGCTCAATAATCTGTGATCAAAAGCTTGTCGGGTTTTCAAAAATTTTGTCAAGAAAACTACCCTCAATATTATTGGCCATTTCCGGCTCAGTACTTGCCATTTTAAATAGTTGATAATTAGAAGCTAAAATAGCGTTTTACATCACAAAAATCTTTTCTATTCATGCCTTTCATTTGTTCAAACGTGCATTTTTTATTCCCCTTACTGTTGAACCGGCTTGATACCGGCGTCCGAAGAATGATCAAACTGCTTTAACAGAGATGCAGATGTTCACATCGAAAAATAGTTATCCATTTATAACTCTTTCCCCGTAGCACCTCTCGAATGATTCCCTGTCGCCTCATTCATACCCGCTGTTAACAAGCTATTCAGAAAACATCCAGTTCCAGGCACCGGCGAACTCATCTCGTTTCAGCAGAAAGCGGCAGATACCACTCTTGCCACCGGAAATTTTTGTTATTCCGACAGACCCGGACGGACCTACAGAATCCATTACCGGAATCCCCACCATGATCCTCAGTTTTTTATCTTCCGTGATTTTGGGATCGTCATGGTATATATGCCATGCAATAGGGTTCTCATCAACCAACTCTCGTGCGGCCGCCCACCGGAGGAGCCGGGTGTCACCTCCCCGAATAAAACTTCACCGCCCTGGTAGGGCCCGATATTACAAATGTAGGCGAACGTTAAGGGAGGGATATCTTCAATAGTAACCTGCCGAGTGGCGTTTTTAAATGATACGTCCAGACCGGTGAATCCTGGTTAATGGAAAATTCACAACGCGTCATTTGTAGCGGTTAAGGTATTAGCCATTTAATGCTAAAATAGACCTTGACTGTTCTTACCCTAAATGTTAGACACATCTAAGGTTTTTAGCATATTCAACTTTTGTGGAGAAATTTTAAAATAATTCGAGGAAACAATGGTAATTAATGCTGAGGAACTGTTCGGCAGCTACTCCAACCTGGGTGAACCTCAGGATATTAAAGAAAATCCTGAAATATACTGGGAATGGCCCGGGGAAATCGGTAACGGAACTATGTCTCTGATTAACCTCAGACCGGGAATTTATATTGAAACTGGAAATTACCGGCTGAAGGAGGATGTTGCCATATGTTTTGAACAGACACATCATTCGCTTTCCCTTACATTCAGTTTCTCGGGAAACATGAAATATAAAGTCGACTCGGGTACCGGACAACATGAATACTGGGGCTTTAAGCAGGGACATATCATTATGGGTTATCTATCAAAAGGCCAGCATAACACCATCAGGCCTTCGGTGGGTATCCGGGCATGTAATGTCAATATTTCTGTCGATCCCCGGCTGATTAGTACCTTTATTGACGATCAATATGATCGGATACCCGTTGAACTGCGGAACATAGTAAACGGCGCTGAAGATCAGCATTTTTATCAGTCATTTATTATGCCCCCTGTCGTTAATACGGCCATTCAGCAAATAATCAGCTGCCCCTACCGGTCTTCATTAAAAAAGCTGTTTCTTGAAGGCAAGGCGCTTGAATTGATTTCATACAGCCTGGCTCAGCTTTCAGCTTCGGCAGACGTCCTGCAAAAAAATATTGAACTGTGTCCTGCCGATGCAGAACGTATCCTGGAGGCCAGGAATATTCTGATCCGTGACCTTGAAGATCCCCCTTCTCTGCAGGAGCTGGCGCGGCAGGTCGGCACCAACAAGAACAAACTGAATAAGGGATTTCGGCAGATTTTCGGAACCAGCGTATTTGATTATCTGAGGATACGGCGACTTGAGCAGGCAAAAGAACTGCTGGACAGTAAAAAAATGAATGTTTGTGAAGCAGCGCTCCATGTCGGCTACTCACAGCAAAGCAGTTTCACCAGGGCATTTAAAAACCATTTCGGCACAATACCTACCGGTCATCTTCACTAAACAAAAAATGCCTCACGGCTAAATGAAAATTCCGCACTGTACAGCATAAAAAATAAATTTAAGCTATAGCATCAATCAAATTAAAAACGAGCCTAATGGCATATATAAAAACCATCGGACTATATTTTAAGGAGAAATGATGAAAAATATTTTTTTAAAAAAATTTTGGTGTAATTGTATATCAATACTATTGGTCATGACCGGCCTGAATACCTGTTTTATAAATCATGCCATTGCCAATGAAGAAAACCCCGAACAGAGAACAGCAAGGGATGAAAATACCAGGAGTGCTTACAAGCTGGAGAGCGTCACTGTCACGGCACAGAAACAGGAGGAAAACATCCAGGACGTACCCGTGAGCATTGCGGTTTTTAATGATCAGTATATTGATGATATGAAGATTGATTCGGTAAGGGAACTGGCGGATTATGTACCCAATCTCATGATTTTTGATAATGGCCAGCCAGGAGCAAACTCGCCGTCAATGCGCGGAGTTCATGGCGCTGCGGAATCTTTTACCGTCTCTACCGGGCTCTATGTGGATGGAATACCCATACTGGCGGGTGTGGGCTTTGATGCGGAAATGTATGATATCGAACGAATCGAGGTACTCAGGGGACCGCAGGGCACATTATACGGTAAAAATACCGAGGCCGGGGCTATCAACGTCATCACCCGACAGCCCGGTAATAACTTCACCGGACGGATTGCTCTTGAAGGCGGAGAGGATAAAAAGAAACAGACAATTTTGAGCATAAGCGGACCGCTGGTTAAAGATAAACTTTATCTTGGCTTTTCCGGCAGGTATTATGAAAAGGACGGGTTTATAACACACGCGGATACCGGCGAAACCATGGATGATAAAAAACGCTGGGCAGGCAGGATAAATTACGCTGGTCTCCCACTGATAATCTTGATGTATCCTTTTCTGCATCATGGTTCCAGTATGACGACGAGCAAATAAATATGAACCTGACCGGGATGGGCTACGCCGAGTACGGTATTTCAGCGCCCGGATACCGCAAGGTTGCATCCAACCTGGATGGTGAAAATACAACACATATAGACTATCAGGCATTGAAAGCCGTTTATAATATAAATGAACACCTTACGCTGACCTCTGTAACCACACACCGGATATACAATTCGGAATTTGAAATGGACTGGGATTTTACCAGCGCTACATTGTTACATAATGTCACAGACTACAAAACCGACAAATTAGCGCAGGAGCTGCGGCTTGATTCATCATCCGGACGGTTCAACT
Source organism: Desulfobacteraceae bacterium (assembly GCA_050123415.1). Classification (GTDB taxonomy): domain Bacteria; phylum Desulfobacterota; class DSM-4660; order Desulfatiglandales; family HGW-15; genus JAAZBV01. The sequence continues at coordinate 5,701 of JASFHE010000151.1, forward strand.
GGCTTATCGGGCTTTACTACGACAAAGATCATTATGATGACAGTATGATAGCCACTTCGGATTATCCCTCCATGGCCGGGATATACGACCGTGAGATCGACGGAAACAGCTACTCCGCCTTTGGGCACATATCATACTCTCTAACCGAAAAACTGAGCCTGATTGGCGGACTGCGTTATGAAAAGCAGGAGTCCGAGCTTGAAGACTATGTCACGGGCAGCGATGTTGACAAGTCATGGAGCGCAGTCACTCCCAAAATAGCCATAGAATACAATTTTACACCTTCCATAATGGCCTATGCAAATGTCGCCGAAGGATATCGGTCCGGCGGATTCAACAGTTATGCCAATGATCCCCGATATTACAGTTTCGATTCGGAATCATTGTGGTCCTATGAGGCAGGTATTAAAAGCTCTTTTTTGAACGACAGGGTTACCCTTAACGGCGCCCTGTATTATATGGACATCTCCGACATGCAGGTGACAGAGGCCATCAATCCGGTTGAAAGCTGGGTTACAAACGCAGCCGAGGCCTCTTCGACCGGAGGAGAGCTTGAATTTACTGCCAGGATGCTTGACGGCTTGACCGTCATGGCAGGCCTGGGTATCTCCGATATCGAATTTGACTCCTTTCAGGACACAGCAGGTAATTACAAAGGCAATAAAACGCCTTATTCTCCTGACTACACTTACAATATCGGAGTACAGTACCGGCATGCAAGCGGTATATATATGCGAAGTGACCTTGTCGGCTATGGAAAAATGTACTTTGACAAGTCAAACGACTACTCAAGGGATTCATATCAGGTTGTCAATGCAAAGATCGGCTATGAAACGGAAAGTTTTGACGTCTACCTGTATGCAAAAAATCTCTTTGACGAAGTATATGACTCGGACGGGCATTACAGCGGATATTATATTATTTACAGCGAACCGAGAGAAGCCGGTCTGCAGCTTGTTTACAGGTTTTAAAATGAAGAGCCTTACAAAACTGAAACAGGACGGATCCGGTGATATTAAGACCATAACCGGCGACAGCCGCTTTATAAGCCGGATTACTTCCATCGGACAGTCCGTCGGATCGTCTGTCAGGGTTATGCGGAACGGTTTCGGTATGCCCATGTTACTCTATGCCCATGATACGCTTATTGCAGTCAGTAAAAAGGAGGCGAAAAAGATTTTTATTCACGGGGAAGAGGTACGGGTATGAAAGAACATTCCGGAGATGCACAATATTATAATCTCGGGCTTGCAGGCCAGCCAAATACAGGCAAGTCTACATTATTCAACAGGCTGACCGGGGCCAGGCAGCATGTAGGCAACTGGCCGGGAAAGACCGTTGAGCGAAAGTCCGGGGTGTTTTCATACAGAGATATGAATTTTGGGATTGTCGATTTGCCCGGAACATACAGTCTAAGCGCCAATTCAGCCGAGGAACTTATCTCCCGCAGCCATATTGTATCCGATGAGATGGATGCGCTGATCGTCATGGTCGATGCGTCCCAGTTGCAGCGCAGCATGTACCTGCCGGCGGAGATCACCGGCATCAATATCCCGGTGATTGTTGTCTGCACCATGGTGGATGTGGCCGAGGGACATGGGAAATCCATAGATACCCAAAAACTGGAACAAAAGCTGGGTGTTCCCGTGACAGCCATTAATGCCGTAAAGGGAGAAGGAATCGATATATTAAAGGAAAGGGTTGCAGGGCTGGCTAGTAAAGCCGCCCGTATTTCCGAAAACCTCCTGCTGGAAAAATATCGATCTGTTATCGGAGAAGCCTTTGACAGAATCATCAGGCTGCTCCCGAAACAGGGGATCAATAAATACAGTGCCGGGTGGCTGGCAATCCGATTGATTGAAGGGGATCAGGAAATAGTTGAGCTTGTTAAAACTGCCTGTGATGGCAATACCTTTACAGATATCGAAGCAATGCTTTCCAATATCGAAAACGGCCCATTGTCTGCGGCCAACGCCAGATACGCATGGATTGAAGATATACTGGCGGATGTTGTGTCAAAAGATACTGCGGATCCCCTTTTTAAGATCAAAGGTTTTGACCGGGTAGCAATCCACTGGTTTTGGGGCAAGGTCATGGCAGTTATAATGGTACTGCTGGGAATCAGCGCAAGCCTTCTTGTGGCAAGCCCTGTTTTGGTCACTCTTTATTATATTGCCCTGCCCATGCTGTCGAAAGTTATTAACCGGACATTGACATCATTGGAAGTTCCGCTTTTAATCCATTCCTTTCTCTCGGACGCCCTGTTCCCGGGCATCAGTTTTGCCTTGCTGACAGTTACTTTTATAGTTTCTTCGATCCTGCTTTTCGGCGTAATGGAAAATATCGGATATGTTTCGCGGATTGCCTATGTCTTCAACTCATGGATGGAACGCCTGGGGCTCCACGGCAAATCAGTTTTACCCTTTATCAGCGGTTTCTTATGCAATATCATAGGTGTTGCCGGGTCCAGGGTAATCGATTCCTCGGTCCAGAGAAGAACAACAATCGTTACCAGCCTGGTTGTCCCATGTATGTCATGCTGGGGAGTGATCCTGCTGGTGGCGTCGATTTTTTTCGGAATAAATGCAATATGGGTCGTGATGTCGCTGTTGATGGTCACTGCACTGCATATCACTTTCACTGCCTGGCTGTTCGGTGATCGATCCACAAGCCGCGCCGACGCCCCCGGACTGATCATGGAATTGCCTCCCTATCACAAACCGAGCTGGAGGGCGATCTTTCAATTCGTGCTTGCGAGGACGAAAAATGTAGCCTCCAAAACCGGATCCATGATCTTTACAGCCATTTTTCTGATCTGGGCCTTAACCTATTCAGGCACGGGCGATATAACAGGCGGCATATTCTATAAAATCAGTAAAGCCATGGAGCCGGTTTCCATGTTTATCGGGCTTGACTGGCGTCTGCTGATCGCATTCATTTTCTCGGCATTTGCAAAAGAAGCTTCGCTTGGGGTAATAGCTATCCTGTTCGGTATCGGCGAACTTGATACGTCTTTGACCGGCACTCTTGTATCTCCGGTGCTGTATGACGCAGGCCAATTGACCAGTGTGATGGAAAGCGCAGTATCAAAGGCATCGGCCCTGGCATTTGTTTTCGCATTTTATTTTAACGTGCCCTGCTTTGCAACTATTGCAATTATCCGCTCCGAGACACATTCCACACGGTTTACCATGCTTGCAGCAGGGTATTATTTTATAACTGCCCTTGTAATAGCCGGAATCGCATATCGTATCGGGCTGATCATTTTTTAGAGGAGAAAAAAATGAAACAAAAAATCAAAATTAATAAAGGTACTATTGAGGAAACCCTGTTACTGCCTTTGTGGGGCAGGGCCTATGAAACACAAAGGGCAAAACCGCGGTTAATTGATAAAAACGCCGTGGAGATTATTAAAAACATTGATTACGATTTTTCGGACATAGAAAAGACCCAGGCCATGTCCCAGCACGGCTGGGTAGCGCGCAGCCTGCACACGGACAGAACGGCCCGTGAGTTTATCAAGCAACATCCGGAAGCAACTATTGTCAATATAGGCTGCGGACTGGATACAACCTTCAGCCGTATTGATAATGGCAGGATTATGTTTTACGAGCTTGACCTGCCGGAGGTTATTGAACTCAGAAAGAATTTTTATGAGGACAGCGACAGGCACATAAGCATCGCATCTTCATTTTTGGATACGGACAAATGGTTTGAACAGATAGAGGTCAGAGACGGCCTGCTGTTTCTGGCAGGCGGTGTGCTCTATTATTTTGAGGAAGAACAGATCAAAGAGTTTTTTATTAAGGCAGCAGACTATTTTAAAAATTGTGATTTTTATTTTGATTCACTTTCACCCATGGGGATGAAGATCGCCAAAAAAAAGGTATTAAAAAAGGGCGGTATGGGGATGGCCATGGATGGCGGCTGGGGTCTTAAGCCCGTAAAAACCCTGGAAACATGGGACAAAAGATTCAGGGTAATAAGTGCAGCATCAATGTCAAAAGGTATGTACAAAGGACTTCCTTTAAAGACAAAATTGATATTCCTTATACCCGATATCCTGGGTATATGTTCAATGGTGCATATGAGGATTGAATCTTCCAGGTAAATACCTGTGGGAAGGCAAGGTCAAACCTGTTTTTTTATCGGCATTCCCGTTCCCTTGTAAAGCCTGGGAACGGGAAGATACTGTGGAAAGAGATAATACTATTTAAGATTTTCAAGTTGTCCTTCCGGCATTCCACCCTCACTGTGGATAATGCGGTTTTTGAAAAGCCAGCGCCCGTCCTGTTTGACCACTTCAGCCCATTCAGTCCCATACTCCGTAACTTTAGGCGGTGATGTAAGCAGCTCAGAGCCAATGGTCAGCCAGATCATTTTTACAATAGCTTTATCACCCTGTAAATCAATATCCAGGTTTGTATAAAGTGTCTCACCGGTTCCCTCAGGAACGGCGCCTTCAGCTTTCTTCGGGGCTTCTTTCTTGTCATCGATAATACCGGCCTGGAGATACATATCTTTGATTTCATCATAACCGTTAACAACCCAGCCGTTGACCTCAAGCCTGCCGTCAGTTGTGAAGAAGGACATAAAATCCTGCTCCGTGTCCGACCGGAACTGCTTATAGTAGTTGCTGACAAGATCCTCGATGGCAGCACGCTCCACAAGCATTGTCAGTTCAGGCGGTGTTTCCCGGGGAGCTCCGGTACAGGATGCAATAAGGCCAAGAACGGCCAGAATAGTAAAAAGTCTGAGGTTTAATTTCATGATGTAAAATCGGTTGTTTTTTTTCATTTTTTATTCTCCATGTTATTTTTCTATTAATTGATTAAAATCCTCGTTCAGGAAACCCGATATAGGAGCACTTTAATTGCATATCATATTTCTTTTACTTTTGACATCATTACATGGAGTTCAAAACATCAATCTCAAAAGACCCGGGCAGGAGTAACTGATGTCTGGGCAGTCAAGGTGACTGGCTACTATCTTGCCGGGCAGAAAATGTAAGAACAGCGTGAAGTAAACCAAACCAATAGAGACAAGGCATGCATTGTCTCTACTGATAAAAATAAAAAGGCATTTCACTTCATATCTGCAGCTATTTCCGGATTATATTTTTTCAGACATTCTTTAACGCTATATTTTTTAAATAAAGAGGTAGTTTCAAAACGTTTAAGTTTGGGCAAGATCAAGGAAAGCGAAAATTATAACCACAGGAATACACGGGGTATTTTGAGGATTATAATTTGAGTCTGACACAGATATTGCCCAAAATCGTGCGTTTTGAAATTGGCTCTAAAAACATCATTTAAATTGACAGATATAAAGTTGCATGATATTAATTAGATTACTCTAATATTATTTGTAGCGCCTTACGCCTATAGCCGGGCAACCGGAATAATATGAAGTGAAGGCGCATGTAACCTTTTAGTAAATAGTGTCCATCCAAAAACTGTCGTTTTTGAATGGCAGCGCTCAGCCATCAGCGTTCAGTTTTCAGCAAAATGCCTTTAAAACAGAGTCTTATCTGATAGCTGAATGCTGAAAGCTCCATCAAGAATTTTGGTCTTTCTGGATGGAAACTAAGTAAAGGATACTGCGCTCTTTTATCTATATCACTTTATTTTAGTGCGGATAAAAAAGATTAAAGGCAATAAATTATTATGGGAAATGAAATATTG
>JASFHE010000152.1:0-11370 GCA_050123415.1 Desulfobacteraceae bacterium
GACCCAGCAGAGTGTTAACCTTCTCAAACAGAGGGGTATCTTTCCTGACATTATCATCGGACGCGGCCCCGAATACCTGACAAAAGAAGTAAAATCAAAGATCTCGAACTTCTGCGATGTTGACCCCGAAGCGGTTATTACCGGGCTGGATGTGGATGATATCTACGAAATCCCCATTGTTTTTGAAGAAGAAGGGCTTCCCGGGATACTTCATAAAAAACTCAATATTTACAGTCCTCCTGACCTCAGAAAATGGAAACAGCTCGTTAATAACCTGAGAGAACCAAAAAATGAAATCACCGTTGCCATGTGCGGTAAGTATACAAAACTGGAAGATTCATATGCTTCGATAATCGAGTCATTCAACCACTGCTCAGCCCACCTTGAATGCAAGGTAAACCTTAAGTGGATTGAGACAACAGACCTTGAAGACACATCCTTTATGAAGGAGGTTGACGGCATCGTTGTTCCCGGAGGTTTCGGTTCAAGGGGTGCGGAAGGGAAAATCGAGGCAATAAGAATTGCACGGGAAAAGAATATACCCTTCCTCGGCCTGTGTCTCGGACTGCATATGGCTGTTATTGAATTTTCAAGAAATGTCTGCGGTCTTGAAGCCGCGAATTCCACAGAGATGGACGCCGATACTCCTCATCCGGTTATAGATATACTGCCGGAACAGAAAAAAATTACTGAAAAGGGCGGCACAATGAGGCTTGGGGCCTATACGGCCATATTAAAGGACGGCTCCCTTACAAAGTCTTTATATGGTAAAAATGAGGCATCTGAAAGGCATAGACACAGGTATGAGGTAAACCCCGAATATCATGATATCCTGACAGAAAAGGGGATGATCTTTTCAGGATCTTCTCAGGATGGAAGACTGGTGGAATTCCTTGAACTTCCGGGGCACAAATTTTTTGTCGCGACCCAGGCACATCCCGAATTGAAATCCAGAATGGAAACGCCCGCGCCGTTGTTTTACGGTTTTGTTAAGGCATGTCTGGGCAGATAAACCCGTCATCAGGACTTTATCAGGCAATGAATATTATTTTCGGTACTTCCTGATTATGCAGCATCCTGACAAGATTATTCTTCGCAAACTCTGTTTTATCAATCGCGCTTTCTGTTTAACAGCAGACAGGCTGCCTTGCCTCCTGCGCGCCGCTCGGAAAAGGATAATAAATGAATAAAGTGTACAGGGTTGTCTTTACAGGCCTGCTGCAGACAGAGGAATATTTTAAAAACCGGATCTCAATGCTGGGCATATCACCGGAAGATGCGAAAAAAATGCTTGAAAAGGCTCCTGTTGTTTTAAAAGAAGCAGAATCTCTTGATTACATTCAAAGATATGCCCGGGCCATCGAGAATGCCGGGGGGAATGTCAATATAAGATCATGTGACTCCGAAGGCAGTATAAAATCTGAATCCAAAGTGATCCCCGGAATGTCGAGTTTTACACAATGCCCCCGGTGCGGCCACAGACAGCCGAAAAAAGAATTATGCGTTAAATGCGGTTTTCTATTAACTTAGCAGTGCCCATCCAGAAAGAGCCAATTTCTGGATGGAGCTTTCAGCGTTCAGCTATCAGCCGTCAGCTAAGTCTTTATTTTAAAAGCTGAACGCTGAGTGCTGACAGCTACCGAACAAAAACTTTAGTTTTTGGATGGGCACTAATTAAAGGATAGCAGACACTCCGGAGGCGTCTGATGTCGGAAATTGTGGACATCGAAAAAGCCCGGCTTGAATTGAGAACAAGAAGAGGTTTTAAAAACTGGGCCGGCCGGTTTGAGTGTGGCTTCGGGATGTCTACCCGCATGGAAGACATTCCTGGCAAAGCCCTTACATTCCTGGCAGAGGGAAACCAGAAATGTTCTTTTTATTATTATGACCTCATCATGAATCTTAAAAGCATGGGGTCCGGCTTCAACTTTAACGAGCTTGAACCCGCACACAAGATGGTTGTAATAGATATACATCTTTTCCTTCTGGACAGGGCAAGATACGAATACATGAAAAGGCTCGGATGGCTTTCCTATTATCCAGGCGAGGAATTTCCTATAGTTGACCTGGTCATGAATTTTGATGACCTGGCTCCGGATATTCAGGCAAGGCCGGTAATCCTCAGCCGGAGTCATCCATTCTATATGGAATATATGTCCAAAAATCTTTTTGAAAGAGAAGAGATTATCAGGAAATTGATACCTGAAGCTTTAAACCGGATTTTGGAGTCACGCTAAAGCTTGACTGCAAAATCCGGTTTAAATTAAAATCTTTTAAGGTGGTCTGATATGGAAGAATATAAACAAAAACTTGCAAAACTGCTTACCGAAACCGGTGCGCTTTTTTTTGATGACAATCTGGTTTTAAAGGATGCAAGGCCGACTCCATATTTTGTAAATTTCGGGATGTTCAGGACAGGACGGCTAACCAGAGAACTGGGCGTTCTGTATGCTGACATGATCATGGAATCGGGCCTGATAGAAAAGACCGATATTATTCTTGGGCCGTCATACAAGGGCAGCGCTATTGCCCTTGCAACTGCAATTGGTCTCTATGAAAAATATAACCATGATCTTTTTTTTGAATATGACAGAAAAGAAGTAAAGAGCCATGGAGAAGGAAGCACATCAAAAAGCCTCATGGTCAACAGGACCCTTTATGACGGCTGCAGGATTTTTATTGTTGATGACGTTACAACCACCATGGGGACAAAGTATGAACTGATTAACAGGCTGAATTATGAAGCAGGTTCAAAAGGAATAAAAATCAATATTACCGGAATCGGTATTGCCATAGACAGGGAGCAAAGTACAGCAGTATATGATGATAATGGCAAATATATTCCCGATGTAAAGGGGGAAAATACCATAAAACTGTTTACAGAAAAAACCGGAATCCCAGTATATTCAATCGCGGGAATCAAAGAGGTGGTTCAATATCTTTATGAAGATAAGATCCCTGTCATTATAAGGGGCAGCAGGTCCCCAATTGATGATAAAACAAAAGCTATTTTTGATAAGTACTTAAAAATTTACGGAAATTAATAGCTGAGTTTTATATCTCCCCCGACTCAACCAGCCTGGCAAAGTGTTCAAATGACCTGTCGTAGGTGGCTTCCGCTGATTTTGAGAAGCAGCATCCCGGAAGCTGCCTCATGCGCAGGTGATAGGAAATACATTCGCAGCACACTCCCCTTTTATTACATGAACTGTATGTGCACGCGCAATTTTCAATGTTCTTTTCTTTTTTACACTCCATTTTTTCTCCTTTTTAGTATCTCATACTATTTCCCGGACCTTTTCTTTGCCTCCTCTATCAGCTCTAAAAGGGACTGGACCTTGGTACGTCCCTGCTTTTCAAAGGCCTTTTGCCATTCTTCCTGAGTAAGTTGTTCTCTCAGGTAGTCTTCGACAGGGAAAAACTGGAACCAGCAGTCGAGTGTCTTAAAACATGGAAGCCCATTATTTTCGCTGCGGCAATAGGAAAAGGTAATAGCATGCCCAAGACGCGGGCACCGGATTGAATATTCATCGACCCGGGTTGTAGTATCATCTGTCATTATTTAATCCCCTAAAGTTTTCTCTGTAAAATAAATGCCCAAAAAAAATAAATTTAAGGATACTCCCGCAGATCATGGTCATCCTCCTCATCTCTTTGGGCCCTTTTCCGGATCGTAATTTTCACATAGGCAATTATTAATGATATTGCCCCAAAGAAAAAAACAATTTCATAGAGATGACTGATAAGTAGAGTCAGCCAAGTTGCCTTTTTTTTCATGGCACTATACCAGTTTTTTTCCAGCTCATCAAAGGTGACCCGGAAGGTCATGTAAACAGAACTTTCAATATCGTTCCCGTTTTTGAGGCTGCTCAGCAGGGCCTGTATCCCTGCGGTGTTATATTCTCCAGCCATGTACACCACAAGGCTTTTACTCTGGGCGTAGGCGAGTATCAGGGGCTCATTGTCCCGGGGGAATCCCCGGGACAGATACCTGAAGGGTATCTGCCTGCCGGTTACTATTGCCCTGTCAACAGGAGAACGGCCTGCCATTATAATATCGGCAAGCCCTCCGCTTACCCACTGAGAAACCCCTTCATCCAGCCATTTGGGAAGGTTCTCTTTATGAATATTTCTATGGAGCAAAAGATGACACAGCTCGTGTTTCATTATGGAAGAGATAGAAAAAGGATCAGTCAGCATTTTTGAATAGTCGATCACAATAAGCAGTTTTTCAGGAACAGCGTATCCCACAACAAGGGGATGCCCTGACATATGTATAAAACGTTCATGATCCTTTACAAGGTAGATGACCGGGTTAAAGTCTGCATCCCATCCTATTATTTTTTCAAGGGCTTTTCTAACATCGGGATATATCCGGGCGGCGGATACAGCGGCGTTTTCAAGACCGTCATCATAGAGTATAGTGACATCATCTTTTCGAAGAGCATTCAGGTCTTCGGCATGACATAACGTTATGCACAGTATGAGTATTACAGGAAGGAGGATTAGTTTTTTCATGAGAAATGCGCCAATAAAAAACCCCCGCAGGAAATCGACCTGAGGGGGTTTCGGTGTGTAAATAGAAGACAGTTTTACTTTACAGCATCTTTAAGACCTTTACCGGCAACAAACTTTGGCACTTTTTTGGCCTTGATTTTGATCTCTTCGCCGGTCTGCGGGTTTCTACCCTTTCTTGCTTTCCTCTTGTCTACCTTGAATGTACCGAACCCCACCAGTGTAACTGTGTCTTTCTTTTTGAGAGCCTTGGTTATTGAATCAAATACACAGTCGACTGCTGCCTGGGCCTCTTTCTTTGTTGCTACTACCTTTGCTACCTCGTTGACCAGATCACCCTTATTCATTCTCCTCCTCCTTTTAAAAATGATATGATTTAAAATCGAAATTATAAGCGACAATAAAGCAATGAAAAACAAATATCAAGCATAAAATTTAATGAAAATCATTTTTTTCCAAGCTATTATTACATTTGAGCGTTTTTTAACTCAAGAAAGGTACGCGGAGGCCTGTTTTATTCCAATAATTGAAGTTAAAAATAAAAATTGCTTACAATATTAGAGCAATGGTTCTGTTGACTCTAATCACCGGCTATGCTATTTGCGTCATCAAATCCATTAATTTGATAGCCTGCTGGCTCTTATATATTTATTATTAACCTCTTATTTTATGACCCATGGATAAACTGCTCGCAATAAAAAAGAAGGACAACCTTATTGAAAGACTGGAAAAACTGCCGTCTCTGCTGTTGGCGTTTTCCGGAGGAGTTGACAGTACCTTTCTTTTAGCTGTCGCGGCTGATACTCTTGGAGACAGGGTTACTGCCGTAACTGCAAGCTCTACAGTTCACCCGCTGACAGATAGAGAAAGGGCAATAGCCTTCACGCGGGAACGGGCAATAGAACATATTGTATTTGATTCGAATGAAAAAAGTATACCGGAGTTTGCCGCAAATACGCCTGACCGATGCTATCACTGTAAAAAAGCTTTATGTGCAAGACTCTGTCAGATAGCACAGGAAAAGAGGATACCTCATATCGCGCATGCCATCAATATTGATGACCTCGGCGACTATCGTCCGGGAATAAAGGCCGCGGAAGAAATGGGCCTGATCGCGCCCCTTGTTGACTCCCGGCTCAATAAAGATGAAATACGTTATCTTTCAAAAGAGATGGGACTTTCCACATGGGATAAGCCCTCAATGGCATGCCTTGCTTCACGAATCCCATACGGCATCCCTGTAACAGAAGAAAATATTTCAATGGTCGGGAGGGCGGAAAAAATTCTTGCTGACCAGGGATTCAGGCAATACAGAGTGCGACACCATGGCACAGTGGCAAGGATAGAGGTAGAAGAAAATGAAATCGTCAGGTTGACTGACACAGCATTGCGGAAAAAAATAATATCGGAACTAAAAGAAATCGGCTTCAAACATGTTGCCTTGGACCTGGAAGGTTTCAGGTCAGGTAGTATGAACAGGGAGCTTGAGATACCTGTGGAGAAGTATGATGAACCATAGAATAGTCCTTAAAGATGCATATAAACAATATACCCATGACCAGGATAAGATATTTACTCCCGAAGAAACAGTAAAACGGTTTAAAGTGCAACTAAAAAAGGCGAACCTGGATATCCTGGAAAAAACAGTAAGGATTGATAACGGGAGACTTGACATACCGGTATTTTTCAGCATCTGCGGCAATGACGCACTGAAGATAATCGGTACAAAAAAACAAATGGGAAAGGGTGGTACGCCTCAACAGGCAGAGGCAAGTGCTGTTATGGAGCTGGCAGAGAGGTTCAGTTTTTTCAGTTTTGTTAAGGATGAATCCAATTTTTTTACTGAAAGATATGAAAATATCAATGAAAAGGTGCTGCCCTTTGAAGCAATAGCTAAATCAGTACATGATCCCTGTGAGGATCCGGAGGCATTAAAGAAAATATTTTCCATGCTTCCCCTTAAATGGACATGGGCCTGCAACATGACACGTGATGAGGAATGTCTTGTCCCCTTTGACTGGTTTTATACCATCAATGAGTTTAATGGTCCTTCCGCAGGTAACTGTGCAGAAGAAGCCCTGCTGCAGGGTATATGCGAGGTAGTAGAAAGACATGTGTCTTCACTGGTAAGCCGTAATAAAATCACCACTCCCCTTATTGATATCAATACAGCTACAGATGAGCTTTCAAAGGAAATGACAGGTAAATATAACAGAGAGGGGATCAGGCTTTATCTATCGGATTTTTCACTCGATACGGGAATTCCCACAGTAGGCGCCCTGGCCTGTGATCCGTCCACCTTCCCGGAATCCAGTGAAATAGTATGGACCGCCGGAACAACACCCGGCCCGCAGAAGGCCCTGAGCAGAGCGCTTACCGAGGTCGCCCAGCTCGCGGGTGATTTTAATTCAAACTCAAATTATGTCGCAAGCGGTCTTCCAAAGTTCAGTACGCTGGATGAAGCAGGCTATGTTATAAACAGTACTGAAACACGATCAATAGATGATCTCCCCGACCTGTCAGACAATAATATCAGGGTGGAAGTTGAAAACTGTATTTCCGCACTTTCTAAAAATGACATGGAGGTAATCGCCATTAACACTATGCACAGGGACCTGGGAATACCCGCGTTCTATACTATTATCCCGGGCGCCCACTTCAGGGAGAGGTCTGCGGGTACAAGCATCGGCATGTTTTCGGCAAAGATCGTAGCAGAGAGCGGTAATCCCGGCTGGGCAATGGCGCAGCTTAAAAAGATGGATACCATACTGCCGGGCAAATACTACATTAAATTTTTTATGGGTATCTGCTGTCTTTCTCTTTATGACCCTGAAGAAGGCCTGCGATATCTTGAAGAAGCGCTGGAGCTTGAACCGAGAGAAGAAGACATGGTCAGCATATACAGCTATATGGCCCAGTGTCTGAAAGATATGGAAAGATATAATGATGCCCTGGCAGTACTTGAAAAGGCCGAAAAAATAGACAGGGAACGTACGGACATATATAATCTTATGGGCTTTTGTTTTTTCAGGCTTAAAAAACACGAGGATGCAATTGAATGTTTCAAGAAGGTCCTCAAGTTAAACCCTACGTCCGGAATTGATTATGCCAATATAGCATCAAACTACAGGGACATGGGCAATAAAGAGCAGGCAGTCAGCTATTACAGGATGGCCCTGGAGTTTGATCCATCCCTTGATTTTGCGCGGGAAAACCTGGAAAAGCTTGAACCACAACCACAGGCATAGTACCTGATTTAATCGCGGCAGTAATATTCTACACCCTTATCGCTTCCGTTTGAGTACTCCTGTTTTACTTTTGTACTCAACTGGAAGCAAGGTGTTTTTTTTAAATTTGGTGGTTATATAGGTAGATGTTGTGATGCCTGTTAAAAATATGATCCTGCCGCTACATTTAAAATTATTCCCGGCAGTGTATTGATTTCTTTAATAATATACATTCCCAGCCTCTTTTAAAAAGCCGGAAAGTAATAATCCGGGGAATACAACATTACATAGCAGCCTTTTCTCCTTTACTTACCCATTCCCGCAGACTTTCCTTTTCAAACCGCCACTTGTTTAATACTTTTTTTCCGGGGATCTTCCCGTCCTTTACAAGTTTGTATATAGACCTTTTTCCTATCTGTAAATAGGCTGCAGCTTCTTCTATGGTCAGAATTTCTTTATCCATTATAATACTCTCCTTATAATACTTTTTATTTAAGGGCATTAATATTATTTTGCATTTTCTATGCCATAAATTCCATTGATCCTTTAGCATTTTTCAAATCGTTCATTATTTCTCTGGTATGACTATATATCGGCAATATCATGTATCAGATAAATAAAAATAATCATTAGATTAGCGACAGTATTGACAATCCATGCAGGTTGATTTGTTTTATGTGTAAATTAATTAAAAAAGTGCGATTAATTCTGTATCAGTTAAACTCATTATTTGATACAGTATCCTTCAATCCCGCGGATATTTGTTTAGTATTTTGACTATGTGTCAAAACAGGGCATTATTATTCATTCTTCATTGACCTTATAAGTCTATAACCCTATTATTCAGCCCATGAATTCTGCAACCATGACAATAGAAAAAATTCTCGGAGAGGCCGGGCTGTTGTCCAGGTCCCTCCGTGACTTTGAATACCGCCCTGCCCAGGTCCATATGGCCAGGTTAATAGACGAGGGGCTTGATTATAACAATCAGGTCATAATTGAGGCCGGTACAGGTGTCGGCAAGACAATGGGATACCTTGTGCCGGTTATATTAAGCGGGAAAAAAACCGTTATATCCACAGGCACAAAAAACCTTCAGGAGCAGATATTTTTTAAAGACCTTCCCCTGATTACAGGGGCCATGGGTGTGAAAATCAATACCCTGCTTATGAAGGGCAGGACAAATTATATATGTCTCGACAGGTATCATCAGCATTTTGATACAGTATCCTTTATTAAACCGGAAATGGCAGAACACAGGAAGCGTATCGATTCGTGGCTTAACAGGACCCGGTCAGGCGACAGGGCGGAACTTGGATGGCTTGGAGATGATGATTCGGTATGGGATCTGATCTCTTCATCCTCTGACCGGTGCAGGGGGCAGGAGTGTCTTCATCGGGACGGCTGTTTTATAATGAACCTGAGAAGGCTTGCTGCAAAGGCGGATATCATTATCGTGAATCATCACCTGTTTTTTGCAGACCTGATGCTTAAATCCGACGGATTCGGGGAGGTAATCCCCAGGTTTGAAACGGCTGTTTTTGATGAGGCCCACAAGGTTGAAGAGATTGCAACGACCTATTTCGGGGCGGGCCTGAGCAGCGGTCAGTTGCTGGACATTGTAACTGACGCCCGGAAGGAATCAGAGGAAAATGAAGTTGAGGATTCAAATAGATTAAAACTGAACATGGCCGCCATACAAACAGGTGTTGCACATCTGAATACCGCCTTTTCAGGTTCTCCTGAGAGGGGAAGGATAGATATTGCTGAAGACGAATCCGGATACAGGGAAGCACTCGACTCCATTAAAAAAGGTTTGAGGTTCATTCAGGATGCATTTGAAAATCCTCTTTCCATGCGGGCACAGGAGCTTGAAAACAGCCTTGACCTGATCTTCAGCACCGGCAAAGGGGACTGGCTCGAGTGGTATGAAAAAAGAAAAAGGGGCATAGCCTTTCACGCGTCCCCTCTTGATGTAGCTGAGTACATGCGTGAGCAGCTCTACTCAAGGGTAAAATCAATCGTTTTTGCTTCCGCTACTCTTTCAGTGAACGGAACATTCGACTATATAAGGTCAAGGCTGGGGATAGATAAAGAGGCCCTGGAGACCATATGCCCTTCACATTTTGACTTTAAGGAGCAGGCCCTGTTTTATATTCCCGACGATCTTCCTCTGCCAAACAATGGCGAGTTTACAGCCCGTATTACAAAACGGATAGCCGAGATCCTTGAACTCTCTTCAGGACGCGCCCTTGTTCTCTTTACCAGTTACTATAACCTGAATACCGTATATTCATCCATTAAGGACATGATACCCTACAGGATATTCAGACAGGGAGAAGCGCCGAGGACGATACTCCTTGAAAAATTCAGGGATGATACTCACTCGATACTCCTGGCCACAGGATCGTTCTGGCAGGGAGTTGATGTACCCGGCGAAACCTTAAGCTGCCTTATTATAGATAAGCTTCCATTTGATTCACCGGGCGATCCCCTTGTGGCAGCCAGGATTGATGTGATAAACCGGAGAAATGGAAATCCATTTATGGAATATCAGGTCCCATCGGCAATAATAGCCCTCAAGCAGGGACTGGGAAGGCTGATCAGGAAAAGCAGTGACCGCGGTATCCTGGCGGTCCTTGATAAAAGGATAATAAAAAGCAGTTACGGCCGTTTTTTTATAAACAGCCTGCCCGAAATGAGAATAAGCAGCAGGCTTGAAGACCTTAAAGGCTTTATCGATAATTATTAACCCTCGGAGGAAATATCTTGAAAGTTAAACCCTGGAAACTGGTATCAAGCACGATTGAAAAAACCTTTAGAATATTCGATCTGCGCATTGACCGCGCGGTTTCCCCAAGGACCGGTGAAGATCATGAATTTTATATATTTGAATCAAAGGAGTGGGTGAATATCATACCCGTTACAAAGGATAAGGAAGTTGTACTCATAAAACAGTACAGGCACGGGGTGCGTGATATAGTCCTTGAAATTCCCGGAGGCATTGTTGAAGAAGGCGACACGCCCCTTGATGCCGCGGTTAGAGAGCTAAAGGAAGAGACCGGCTACAGCCCGTCCGGGATGGTGTATCTGGGTATGGTATATGCCAATCCCGCCTTTTTAAATAACAGGTGCTACACATATCTCGCGCTGGACAGCTTTCCTGACGGTGTGCAAGACCTGGATGACAAGGAGGATATTGAAGTAGTATTAAGGCCACTTGCCGATATCCCCAGGCTTATCAAAGACGGAGAGATATCGCATTCACTTATACTGGCTGCCTTTTACCGGTATTATCTGGAGTATGATAAGAGAGGCTAACATCCGTCCTCCATTTTATCTATGAGCTTCAGGAAGAACGCCAGTGGAAAACCCAGGATTATCAGTATCCCTGCCATGGTAATACCTGCGCCGATTGAATAGGTCTCACCCATATAACCCAGCGCTGTCGGGAGTAATCCCCCGCCAAGCACCAGGGCGGTCGGCGTTACCCAGGAAGTTGCCAGGCTTCGGTAGTCGGGCTGAACAATCCGGGAGAGGGCGGCAAACCCGGGAGGAAAATAACAGGCAATAAGTGCTGGCTGGAGGAATACCATTACCTTGAGCCATGGTCCTGTGAACACCCCGA
>JASFHE010000153.1:0-11368 GCA_050123415.1 Desulfobacteraceae bacterium
CAGAACATAAAAACCTCCGATAATGGATAAACTTTTTTATTCCCCCAGCTTATTAAGCTCCTTATCATACATGGAAACTAAAAGTAACTCACCTTTTTTATCTACCTTAAATTCTCCATATCTTGCCGGTTGATAGATATTACCATGCCCCTCCTGAAAGAAAAAGGCATTGGTGGCAAATTTTACAGCACCGTCACGAACCCGATATTTCATTAGTATTTCATTTTTATTAAGATCCTGATCCTGATAAAGACTTTTAAAAACACCTATATTTCTATCATCCAGGCTTACCGCTACAAAACCATCAGATGCTGCCACGTTATGACGCCATCGTTTATTTCCATATGTTTTAGGGAGGGCTTTATAGACCTCATCAGCCAGTTTAAAACGAAGTGCCATATAATCTCCCTGCATTAATGAACGAGGGTCAACTGGAGCCAGTTCAAGGTATACAACCCTGCCTTCAGACAGATGTTTTTCCTTTCCGATAATAGACCAGTTCACGAGACCCAGAATAATAATCAGGGCAGCAATGGCTATTTTATTCAACATGATGCACCTCCTTTTGCAGGAGAACAAAACGCAGCATTACCCAGCGAACACCAAGTAAAACAATGCCTACAATAAATAAGATCATGGATTTTTTTAGTAATGTTGTATCAAGCATGTAATAGTAGGAAGAGATATAAAAAAGCAAAGATATGATACCCAGCCCCATAAGCACCCGATTGGACCCGGAAAAACCAAGCAGTAATATCACTATCCCTACAGTTATTCCCTGGACTTTCATGGAGACCGCACAGACAAGTATAGCGGCTATAAGGCATGCAATTGCTGTGCGATCATGGAATGTCAGTCCATATCGTTGAAGAAGTATCCACACAACATAAATCATTACCAGCCCGGTAATGATTTCACCCATCCACGGATGCCCCCAAAGCATTCCCTGTTTTTCTGTAAAATCCAGCCCTATGCCCCTGGAAGCAAACAAGGAAGCCCCTTTGAGTACGATCAGGGCCAGTGTGAAACCATAACCCACTGCCCTGATTTTTTTCATATGTTTTGGAATTTTAAATTCATTGAGCCAGCACAAGGCAGTAATAAACATTATAATACCGCTGACAACATAAGGTATATCCATCTCATTAAATGTCATTGTAAAAGCCAATGCTGCGATAAAAGAAGAAAAGACCCTGTGAACAAAATTGGGCATCAGCACTGCGAGTGCCACCTGTATAAAAGCCAAAAACATCCATGCCGCCGGTTTATTATGTTTGGTAATTTTAAATATGGCAATTACAAGTAAAACCTGGCCAGCCAGACTTGCTGCTAATGCCATGTGCTCCATAAACTCATTTTTAGGAATATGCAGCAAAACATAAGCAACAGCAATCATTATAATCCCGACAACACTGAGTGCAATCCTGTCCTTGAAGATAGACTGGAAACCAGCGCCTATAAAACCGATAATAAAGACCGCAGCCAGCCACCCTGAAAAGCCCAGAAGCGCTTTCACGTACCAGGGTGAATCCGGGGATCCATTTTCAGGTCTGATTCCCTGTACTATTCCCTGCTTTTCCAGGGTTTTCCATACATGTTCAGCCCAAGTACTCATCATCGAATCTCCTTATGAATATTTTTGATCCAGAATGCGGTTCCGCTGCCCATCCCGATAACAAGTATTGCAAGAAACAGAAAAGCGCCCGGTTCGCCATGTTCCAGTATATGCCTGCCAATAAAGCATACGATCACTGTTATGACTGACAGGCAGCCCTCAGCAAGCATAAAGAGATCCGGTTTTATCTTCCTATAAATAAAGTAAATTAAAGCAAGCCATATCAACCATGCAAACCAGGAGTAACTGCCTGCTTCTCCTCTATGAAAGATAGCCGCCAGTATCAGCCATGTTACAGGAACACCGGAACCAAGAGCCAGCAGTCTGACAGCCCAACGTTCAGACAGCCAGCGCCACTTTATTGATAAAAATTCCCAGAGGAAGAGGGCAAGTGTATTAAAAAGGAATAGAAGCCACAGCATGGGAGAGCGGTAGCCAAGCAGAATCTCAATTACTCCCCCGAATGCCTGGTAATATAAAATAATAGAAACATTAATGAGTGCAGCCCATAAAACCCAGATGGCAGGAAAACGCCCGATAACTGCCCATGGAATAATAAATAATGCCCAGGTAAAAAACAATTGCCATGGGTCCGCACCGGTCTGGTAGGTCTGGCCGTATAAGGCAAGTAAAACACCAACACATATGGACGCCACAAGAAGGGATACTTTACTGGAAGCGGTTTCCTTGCTCAACCGACAATAGGCAATTATCGCAATAACAATAACTGCCTCAACCATCCCGAATTTGGAAAAACGGCCAATGTCATTCCAGTTATATGCAATGAAGAACATAACAGCAAAAGCCAGAGCCAGACCACCGATGTAAAGCAGCAACCGGTCAATAAATGTTCTCCAGCTTTTACCATCGGGAATTACCCTGGTTACTTTAAGGGCATCAGGTATTTTATCCGCCGGGATAATTCCCTGTTCAATGTATTCGATGATTAAATTCCGGGGTGTCGGCATTGTTTTCTCATGTACTATATGTTTGTTTAACTGAGGGTTATGAGTGTACAAATAAAGTGAAACTATTTTAATGCATTAACAAAATTTAAAGACAAATCTGAAAACCAATGCTGTTGACTTAAGAAATATCTTTGTAAAAATCTCCCTCCCCTGGCGGGAGGGATTAAGGGAGAGGGAGAAAACAGCGATAAGGCATGAAGTTTCTATTTTTCCACCCTCACCCAACCTCTCCCATCAAGGGAGAGGATTTGTATTGCACCTTAATCCTTAACAGTATTGATTTCCAAACTTGTCTTTACAGCCCGTCATGCCCGTGTAGACGGGCATCCATTTGTTTTGGTTTCCAGTATTTTAATATGCCCTTTTTTATGGTCTTTTTTCTATTCAAAAGAAGGGATATAGCCCCTAAATACCTGCTATTTTAAATAGATACCTTTTAATTTCAATCAGTTACCTTGGCCCGCCCCTACTCGACTATTCATCATTTCAGTTAACACTTCTTTTACCAGGCTGCCTTCAGCTTTTCCTTTTAAATCTTTCATTACCTTGCCTGTTAACTGCCCTGTATTCTCACCACTGTTCACATTAATACCTGATGAAAGAATGAAAACTTTAATTTCTTCTCCGGACATCATTTTAGGCAGATAACCTTCTATAACATTTAGATATATTGAATCAGTTTTATTTGATTTTTCCAATACTAATTCTTCATTCTTCTTAAGGCTTTTCAATATCTTCAATACTTCATCATCTGTAGGAAGTTCACCGGCTAATTTATTAAGTCTTGGAAATTCTCCCATAATAACTCGTAGAGCATTTACTCTTTCCATATTTTTTATTTTCATAGACTCTTTTAAGTCTTGTTTTAATTCATTATACAACATTTTAATTCTCCTTACCTGTTAAAGGTTGATTATTAAACCTGATAACCTTATACCATCCCATTTTTCACTATCTAATAATACTGAAAAATAAAGCAATCTTAAAATCTTGGAATTTAGGAAAATAGAGAATATTTCTTTTTTTGAATAAAATGTTAATAAATTAGCATGATACTGACGTCAGGTAGTGAATCAATTGATTATTATTCATACCTCATTTATTTTGTCAAAAAGAATATAAGAAGCACATCTGTAAAACTGAGTATTGACAATCCATGCAATTTTATCAATTATCACTAAAATTGGAGGGTTTCAGAGAACTCTTTTTTCATATCTATTTTTTCAAAACATCTAAAGAGGAGGAAAATCATGCGGAAGAGATTTATGGTTTTTGCCGTTGTTACACTTTTATTATCAGGTGCATTAATGTCCTGTTCCTTTACAAAACAGCCGGTAGTCAATAGCGAAGAACCTGCAATCAAAGAGTCTACAGTCGAAGATCCTGCAGTCGAAGAACTTTCAATTCAACTAGCTACTATCAACGACACCTGTGATCGTGCATGTCTTGAGAACTATATGGATACTTATCTGGCTGCCATGAAGGATAATAATCCAAGCCTGGATCTTTTTACAAGGGACTGCAAATTTACAGAAAATGGTATTCAATTGCCCCTGGGCGGTGAAGGCCTGTGGTACAGCATGTCAGACAGGGCAAATTACAGTTTTTATGTTCCTGATATCGAAACCAGGCAGGTGGCCTTTATCGGCACGGTCAAGGAACAGGGGCGTCCTTCAAGGAACGGACAGCCTGCAAAGGATATCATCGTTGCTGTTGCGATCAGGTTAAAGATTGATGATAACGGCAAGATCTGCGAGGCTGAACAGCTTGCTATACGTCCTGAGACAAGCCTGTTTGAAGTAGAAAAGGACCCGGCCCCCTCCACTGGAGATAGAGTTGATATGATGGGTAAACCTCACCCTATTTACTTTGAAGTTATTCCTGAAAACGAACGTATGACACGTGAAGAGCTTGTAAAGGTGGGAAACTACTATTTTGAGGGTCTCCAAAGGAATGATGGCAAGGGTTACTACCCTTTTACTGACGACTGTGTCCGCTTTGAAAACGGTATGGATGTGCTGCTGCAAACCAACCCAACAACAGGTGAAAAGACGCGCATGACATGCAAAAAACAGTTTGAGGAATCCTTAAAGGGTATTGTTACACGCATCCGCGACCGCCGTTTTGTGGCTGTCGATCGGGAGCGCGGTATTGTTTTTGCATTCGGTTTTTTTGATCATTTATCGATAAACTGGACATGGCAGCTTGCCGAATTGTTCAAGGTTGAGAAAGGGCAGATAAGACGAATTGAAGCCGTGTTTTTAAGAGGCGCGTACGGAATAAATTCCGGATGGAGCACCTATCAGCAGGGTATGTCTGAGGAGGCTCAGAGTATAAAATAATTTGAAATCACGTTGAGACAGGTTTTTTAAACCAGTCTCTGCAAAATGGGCCAGACCTGAATTTTACATATAGGGTTAAATAAAAAGCCACTTCAATTGAAGTGGCTTTTTATTTAATATCTGATGATAGATGCTATCACCAGGGTCCTGATAGACGATTTTCCCCTTTTAAAAAACATCCCATAAAATAATACAATCATTTTTTGTTTTAAAATCTGTATACATTTCGATCACATAAATCCGAGATAAATTTTTTTAAAGAAAAAATGTAACCTTTCCCGCCCTGAATCGTTAACTTGAAATTATCACACCTGTTTTTCTAACAACATGGAGGATTTGCACTAAGAAACCAACCTAAAAATTAAAGGAGGTCATCATGGGTAGGACTAAAAACTTTTTTATCTTAGGAGTATTAAGTTTTATTATCGTTATCGCTGCTGGCCATTCTGGTTTGTCCTCTCAACTGCAACTCACTACTGCTGAAGAAGCTCATCTGGTCTTTATGAGATCAGAGGAAAAACTGGCACGAGATGTTTATTTGACCCTTGCAGCCCAATATCCTGCGCAATCTACTTTTATAACTATAGCTACTCAGTCAGAACAGACACACACAGATACGATGAAAAACACGCTTGAAACGTTTAATATTGATGATCCGGAACCTAATGCAGATGAACTGCCTGCTGCCATTGGCGTCTTCGAAAATCCTTATTTTAGTGCTTATTTTGAAGGAAAGTACGATTATTTAACTGCGGCAGCAACTACCCTGTTATCAGCTTTAAAAGTCGGCGCACTCATTGAAGAACTGGATATGTTAGATATCAACTATTGTAATGATGCGGTATATGAATATTTCCCGCTCCCTGCCGGGACTCCATGCGGGCTTACAGCTACCGATGTAATTGCTCTGGAGAATACTCTGGGGAACCTGCTGGAAGGTTCGGAAAGTCACCTGTGTGCCTTTATAAGTCAGATAGGCGCTATTTCACCTGAATGCTACACCGCCCAAATTATTGAACAGAATGAAGTCTTGAGTATAATTAATAATAATTGCCCGGAGTTTGCAGGATTTGTTTGTGAGCCCTGATTGATAATCGTTTGATAGATTAAAACACGTGCAAAATGATCCCGGAAATAAAAAAGAGGTTTTGGTATAAACCTTAACCTCTTTAAATATCCTGGTAGGCACGGTGAGATTTGAACTCACAACCCCTACCGTGTCGAGGTAAAAAAAACATAATTAATAGATTTATCAAGCAGATAGGCTATTGAATGCTGGTAATATATTCAAAATATTACCAGCATTATTTATGAAAAACGTTTTGCAAGCTCAATAAAAAAAAACCACACAGAACCAGTAACACCTATTCCAATTTGTAATAAAGTATCTTTTATTGTTTGAAAAGTATCTGGTTCTTTTGTTTTCATGCTTTCTATAAGTTGTTCCGCTCTCTCTTTATCATTGTCCGACGGATCAGGATTCTCTAATAATGTTTTTAGTTCACTAAACCGAAACCGGGACATCCTTTTAAAATCCAATAACTTTTCAACATTTAAACAATCTCTTTCTGCTTCAAGTTCAACTTGAGATGAAGATCAAAGATTTATTTGGGTAATCTTTGCTTGAATAAAAGTTATGACTTTGAAGAGGAAGAACAACGAGAAGCAGGCAAAGCATTTATCCCCAGTGCAAATGAATATATAAAGGGAATAGTCAAAGTTAATAAAGATTTCATATCATTTGTTCAAAAGCATAATAGACACAAGACAGCAACATTGGATATGGATGCAACCCTTGTTGAGACTAACAAGTCTGTAGCCCTTATTGTTATAAAGGATTCAAATCATATCAACCGTTAAACACATGGTGGGCGGAACAGGATATGGTATTGCATACGGAGTTTCGTGACGGTAACGTGCCTGCAGGCTATGAGCAATTGAGAGTTTTTAAGGAAGCGTTGGATTTGTCTTCCTGAAGGAGTAAAAGAAGTCAGGTTACGCTCAGACACGGCTGGTTATCAGCATGATCTAATGAAGTACTGTGATATGGGCAAAAACAAGAGATTTGGGAAAATAAAATTTGGGATTGGCTGTGATGTCACACGAGAGTTTAAGAAGGCAGTATCTGAAGTTCCTGAATCTGAATGGATGCCTTTTTACAGAGAGGTGAACGGAGAAAAGATAAAAACAGAAAGACAGTGGGCTGAAGTGTGTTTTGTTCCAAGTGCCATTGCCCATAGCAAGAAAGGGCCTGAGTATAGATATATAGCCACCAGGGAAGCAATGTCCGAGCAGTTATGTATACCAGGCACGATTGAAGCACAGGAAACTCCCTTCCCAACAATGTCGATGGATTCGAAGAGATACAAAGTGTTCGGCATAGTAACAAACATGGATTGGGAAGGGCAGGAGGTAATAAGCTGGCTTTACAAGAGATGCGGTAAAAGTGAAGAAGCACATAGCATAATGAAGGAAGACCTTGCAGGAGGAAAGCTCCCATCAGATGAGTTTGGAGCGAATACGGCATGGTGGTGGATAATGATACTGTCGTTAAATCTTAATAATGCTATGAAGACATTGGTTCTTGGAAAGAACTGGATAACCAGGCGGATGAAAGCTATCCGTTTCCATCTGATAAACATGCCTGCCAGGATACTTGAGCGGTCTCATCAGTTGTTTGTGAGATTATCGAAGAATCATCCATGCCTTGATTGGCTGATTGATATCCGAATAAAAATTGCATTGCTTGCAGAGGGACCACCTGGTTGATTTATTGATGAGTGGAATATTTTCACGATGTAATAACAGGCAGTTAGGAAAAATGATACTTTCTGAGGAGATAACTATGACTTGATTTGCATAAAAATAGCTCAATATGCCTATGAGCCCCTTGGTGGCTGATTGTTCCCCTGTCATTACAGGGTTAAAAATGGGGGCACTCATCGTAACCGGTCATAAAATGGTTCTAAAATGAGCAGTCAAGACTCTGTTTATTATTTGATGGTGGATTTGGGAGATAATCTTCTGTTGACATATAACTACTAACTCCATATACTATTTTAGTTCGTAAAAAAGAGCACTTATCAAAATATCAGAAAGAATCAAAGCATACTGACAGAATCTCTAAACCAGATCTAAAATGGCGCCCGACAGGTTGTTAGCCGCAACGGGAATTGGGTTGTTTTACTGGTACAGAAACCAGCAATTGTGAAATCTATAACCCTATTTGACGATCTACCGGAAGAATGCCTCTAGTGATAAAATGGATAATTGTGTAAGACATGCTGACGCAGGAATTCGGCAAAAAAACCGCAACAACAATATTGCTGGTTGAAGGATGTTGTCAAGAAATATTTTTTCTCAAACAGTTTAAAACAAGAAAAAGACATAATAACACCTAATAAAACAAATCGAAGTTTGGCAAATGAGTAGGAGAAGTTAATAAAGAAATTGATACATATGATGTTTAAAATAATGGAAAGGAGATAAAAAGTGTAAACAAATTAATCAAATTTTACTTCATATACTACTTGTGGTTACTTCCACATGCTTTTAACATTGCGTAATTTATCCAACAGAAAATCACTTCTCTTTTCAATTTCCTCCTCATCCAGTTCGGAAGCCAGTGCCTGATTATAACCCGGAAAAAAGCCAGGTTCTTTATGAAAATCGTGTACCAACCTCCTGACCGAATCTCTATCTATGGTTATATGTATCTGGTCTTCTAAGGCAGTGGGGGCGTCTTTTCCGACTTGTAAGACGATAATTCTCGAATCTGCACCGTTCGAGTTAGTGGCCAAACCGCATTCCCACATGCAGTACAGCCAATCATTATCAATTGAAGTGAATACTAAAAAAACAATGCTCGCATCGGATAAAATCTCTCTCTGAGTATCAGCTAGTTCCTGTCCTATTTTAAATCCTTCTTCTCTGATGTCAGAGGATTGGAATACATGTAATTGTTTATCACACCATCCTCTTAGAGTTTTATTAAAGATGTCCGCAATGGTTTTATCAGAATCACGATGACTAATGAAAATGGTCGAATTTTTTGGCCCCATATCTTTTTCCCATAATCTTAACTTGTGTTTTAATTTATTTAATATCTTACTGAATTAATTAATAAAAAACAGCTAAGCTAAATAACTCTTTTATAATAAAATAAAATCGAACCCTGATTCATATTTATTATCTTAATAATCGGCATTTAAATGGAATTCTTAAAAAATTAGTCGTTTCAATATAAATAACTTGGTATATTCGAAAAATTGACAATTTCGACCATTTATCCTGATTAGTATTCGTTCGTAATGAATTATTCTTTTGCGAACGGGCGAGCCTTAACGATTACAATAAAATATACCCATTGAAAATTCATTAGATCAAAAATTGATTATTTCTTAAAAGGAGGGAGTAACAATGGAAAGTAAAATATTTATTTGCCATCGGCACGACGAAAAACAGATCGCGAAAGTAATTAACAGCCATATTCAAGACTGGGGTATACGAAGAAACGATATATTTTTATCGTCGGATTTTAAAGGAGGGGGACGTATTGGGATGGAATTGGACAAAGAATTAGTAACCAAGCTTACTGAATCCAATCTGTTGATTTTTATTTATACTCACCCTATACATGATTGGAGCTACTGTATGTGGGAATGTGGGGTTGCCACAACACTCGACAGAGCGACCAATATTATCGTATTTGAATGTGCCGAGGACACACCAAGCGTCTTTGAAAAAGATATACGAGTTCGAGTCAATAAAGAGGAAGATATTAAAAAATTTACGTACCAATTTCATAAGGATGAGAATTTTTTTAGGGGACAACCGCCATTTAATGATAAATTTTCAGACGAAGCCCTCGAAATAAAGGCCAATCGATTGTTTCAGGATTTAACGTTGGTTATTCCTGGTGGCGGATACAAAGAGATCCCGCTCCTGCATCTTGTTAAATTGGTACTTAATTCTGAAAATGTCAATATAGTGGAGACGAAAAAGAGTCCGGATCAGGCTTATGATCTGTTATATAAAAATCTAAAAATTCTTGAGACTTCTCAGTATTGCCCGCAACAATTCGGTTTCCAGAATATTGGTGAGAACACAGAATGGTCGACAGTAATTACCCGTTGGAAAGAAAAAACCAAAGGGCAACAATATTCCGACTCATGGATACACGATATTTATGATGAGATTTGGAGGGCTATTCAAAATGAACCTGCCCAGCCAGGAGGAAAGACTATTATCAATGTAAATGGTGACCGTGAGTATATCCCCCTTGTCTGTTTGTTACGTGAATACCCAGATCGTAACATGCTGTTCAACATATACCTTTATCGAATAAATAAAGGCTGATATCATTTATTCACAAAGGAGAAAATCCAATGCAAGATGCTTTTGAAATAAATCATGACAAGGACGAAGTAGCATTAAGATACACCTGGATTCAATATCGCCTCTATGCGAAGACATCCAGAAATAGAAAGAGAGAAATCACAATATGGCGATTTCGAATATTTATTTTGGGTGTTGCTGGCGCCGTTTTTGGTGTTCTATGCCAGCAAAGTATTCAATTCGAACTAAATAAGATCCTTTGGCAACATCTACCTACCCTATTGGGAATGATAAGTGCTTTTATATTGGGAGTAGCCACCTATTTCGGAAAGGAACTGGTAAACCCTGAACAGGAACGCCAATGGATCCGATCTCGGTCTATCGCGGAAGCGCTCAAATCAGAATCATATCTCTTTGTGACTGGAGTAAAGCCCTATGATAAGGATGATAGGTCAGATAGGTTATTGAAAGAGACGAAAAAACTCCTGGAATCTGTTAACGGTCTTACACATGAGAGTCTCTCCGAAGAGGGAAAAAGTGTTGGATTGCCTTCGGACAAGATTACAACCAAGGACTATATTGAACAGCGTGTCAATGATCAGATAGATCATTTTTATCGGAAAAAATCCCGAGAATATATCATTGAAATCGGTAATTTCAAGAAGATCGGGTTGATATTGGGCATCATTGCGATTGCCCTAGGAGCGCTTGGCTCAACAGGCTGGACTGCCGGCTGGGTTGCTGTTATAAGCACTCTCAGCGCTTCTATAACTGCATATGTATATGCCAGCCGATACCAGTACCTGATTGTATCCTATCAGGCAACAGCAAATCGGCTTGAATTCTTACGGACACATTGGTTATCTTCCGGTAAGACTGATACTGACAAGGATGATCGTGATAAATTCATACTTGACTGTGAAGATGCTATTTCAATTGAAAACAACGCATGGATGGCTGAAATAACTAAAGTGCGAAATAAAACCCTATCATTAAAGAATTACTGATAACTATTTACTAAAGTTTCGCAGTTAAATTTTACTATAGAAATGGGGGTAATATTCTGAAAATATTAATAAAATAGTTGAAAGGCAGCTCCTGAATTA
>JASFHE010000154.1:0-11328 GCA_050123415.1 Desulfobacteraceae bacterium
TAAGTGTTACCCTTTTTGAAAAAACATCGTTAATTCAGTTAGTTAATGATTCAAAATGCATAAACATAAAGCAACAATCAGATAACCAGTTGAAATTATTCGATTGTTAACCGGACATTAGTGATTATTTTTAAAAAATATAGTTTACGTGAAACATACCGGGACATTATCTGGAGGCTTAATAATGTACGGGAATAACTTAATAAAAGCTGAGAATCCGATCGGTCGTTTTTGCTTTTCCATAAAAAGGAAAGGTTGGAAATTCCTGTCAGCTTTTTTTGTTATCAGCCTTGTTTCCGGCTGCGCATCGGTTCCCCTGCCGGATGTAGAACCCATTAATATTGACCGCTTTCCGGCCTATATAATGCCTGACGGCACAAAGATTTATCCCTCTTCAATTGACGAAACCGTTCCCGACATTGATATTCTTGCAATAAATGATGATGTTAAATCCCTGATTGAAGAAAAGGTAAAAAAAATAAGGAATTACGAGGATCGAGTTGTAATGCTTACAAAAATCCTGGTCCAGAAGATTCAGTATGATACATTGGATGATGCCTATGGCGTACAAACCGCCCAGGAAACATTTGATACGGGAACAGGAAACTGCCTTTCATTCAGCAATCTTTTTATCGCCATGGCTAGATATGCGGGATTCAAATCCAGATTCTTTGAGATCCCGACCCTTCCCAATTGGACAAGAGAAGGAGATATCCTTTTTTTTACCAGGCATATCGGGGCGTCTATTGATATTCACAATTATTACACACAGCTTATACAACTTGATCTTTCAGAAAATGGCTCCAGAGTTCTATCAATGGACAGAGCAACCAGATACTTTTTTGCCCCTTCGGAGCTTGCACCTGAAAACCCCGGAATAAATACCTTCGGCTTCAGGAGCATTCCGGACTATCGCGCATTTGCTCAGTTTTACAATAATCTGGGCAGCAAGAAACTTGCAGAAGGAAACGCCCCTGAAGCGTTCCGTTATTTTATAAAGGCTATCAAGACCGATCCCAAACTAAGTTTTGCCTGGTCAAATCTGGGTGTTATCTACAGACGGAACAATCAGCTTGATACGGCCGAAGCCGCCTATTTACAGGGGCTTGCCGTCACTCAGGGGTCAAAGGATACCAGTGTTTTGACCATTATGAACAACCTGGAAAATCTTTATGACATCACCGGAGAAAATGAAAAGGCTTTATTATATAAAACGTATGTTGCTTCATTCAGGGAAAAGAATCCTTACTACCAGTATATATCCGGCAAAACAGCTTATGATGACTCGCTTTTTGAAAAGTCGGTAGGTTTATTCAAAAGGGCAATCCGTTTAAAGGATGATGAACACCTGTTTTATTATGGTCTCGCCCTTGCGTATTTCAAGACCGGTGAAATAAAAAAAGCTGAAAGAAATATTGACCGGGCCATAAGCCATACCTGGAAAGAAAGAGATAAAGAATACTATAAAAAGGTTCGTGACATAATTAAAAATGATAATTAGTTTCGATCCTGTAATCAATACTCTTCTGCTTTAAAATTCCTTTAAAACTGATAAAAATCACAAACTTGACAATGAACAGCTGTAACAATAATATGTGCAGCCAATATCACTGACTCATAACCACATCTGTAAAAAATTTGGGAGTCTGCCCTGCCGTTTTTATTTCTAAGACAGGAAAATGAAAATGAAATTATTAAATCTTCATCGTGTGAAATGGCTGCTGTGGATTACAGTTTTATTTTTTTCGGGCACTGTCATGGCGGAGGATGGATACAGACTGTGGCTTCGTTATGACAAGATTATGGAGCCAGATCTCCTGTCTGTCTACAGAGAAGAAGCAACCGAGATTGTTATACGGCAGTCTTCTCCTGTATTGAATACTGCCCTGGAAAAGCTGCAAAATGGTCTTGAAGGTCTGCTGGGTAAAGAGGTCCCTGTTCATAATGCCGTGTCAAAGGGCGGCGCTGTTATTGCGGGTACTCCGGACGGGTCCCCTGTCCTGCGTCGGTTAATTCAGGCCTCAGAGTTTGATCCCCTGGGAGATGAAGGCTATATTATTCGTTCTGTTTCCTTGAACAACCGGTCGGCTACAATAATCGCGGCCAGTAAACCGGTGGGCGTACTTTATGGAACATTTCATTTTTTAAGGCTCTTACAGACACATCAGGCAATAGACAACCTGTCGATACAAACCAAACCCCGTATCACGAAAAGGCTCCTCAACCACTGGGACAACCTGAACGGGACAGTTGAGCGGGGTTATGCGGGAAGGTCTATCTGGAAATGGGATGAACTGCCCGCAAGGATCGATCCAAGATATAAGGACTATGCGCGCGCCAATGCCTCCATAGGCATCAATGGCGCCTCACTTAACAACGTTAACAGCCAGGTCGAAATCCTTACAAAAGAATATATCACCAGGGCTGCTGCTGTCGCGGATGTACTCAGGCCGTACGGCATGCAGGTCTATTTCAGTATAAAATTTACTTCTCCCATGGAGTTAGGGGGGCTTTCAACATCAGACCCCCTTAATCCTGGTGTACGTAAGTGGTGGAAGGACAAGGCAGATGAGATATATAAACAGATCCCCGACTTCGGAGGATTTCTGGTTAAGGCCTATTCCGAAGGACAGCCCGGACCGCAGATTTACGGAAGGACCCACGCGGACGGAGCAAATATGCTTGCCGATGCACTGGCTCCTCATGGCGGCATTGTTATGTGGCGATCATTTGTCTATGACCTTTCCATAGATTCCGACCGGACCAAATGCGGTTACCTTGAGTTTGTTCCCCTTGACGGTAAATTTAAAGAAAATGTTCTCATCCAGACCAAGAACGGTCCGGTGGACTTTCAGCCCAGGGAGCCTTTCAATTCCATATTCGGGGCCATGCCCAAAACACCCATAATGATGGAGCTTCAGATAACCCAGGAATATACAGGCCAGGCGAAACATCTGGTATATCAGGCACCCATGTGGAAGGAAGTACTTGATTCCGACACACACGCTAAGGGACCCGGTACACTGGTTGCCAATATTGTGGACGGCTCCGCTGAAAATCATTCCCTCACCGGGATAGCAGGGGTTTCGGGGATTGGCACTGAGCGGAACTGGTCAGGGCACCATTTTTCACAGGCAAACTGGTATGTATTCGGAAGACTTGCCTGGAATCCCGGACTTACCTCGGAAAAGACAGCAGAGGAATGGATCAGGATGTCCTGGTCCAACGATGCTGAAACTGTCAAAATAATTGAAAATATAATGGCAGGTTCATGGGAGGCATGCATTGACTACATGACACCCCTGGGGCTTCATCACCAGATGGCTGAGGGGCACCATTACGGGCCGGGACCTGACTACAAAAATCCCATGAGAGATGACTGGAGCTCAACCTACTATAACAAGGCTGATTCATTTGGAATAGGTTTCAACCGAAGTTCCACGGGAACCAATGGTACAGGGCAGTATGCTGAACCACTCAGATCGCTTTGGGATTCACCCGGAACATGTCCGGAAAAATATCTGCTGTGGTTTCATCACCTTCCATGGACCTATAAGATGGCATCAGGAAGAGCTCTGTGGGAAGAACTCAGGTTTCGTTACAACAGGGGAGTTGATTATGTTATTGGTATGCAGAAGGCATGGGACGCGCTAGAGGGCAAGGTAGATAAGGAACGTTTCGAACATGTTAAGGCAAGGCTGAAAATGCAGCTTGAAAATGCAAAAGAATGGCGGGATGTGTGTGTTGGATACTTTAGTCAGTTTGCTGAAAAATAACTAAAAAGGAGACACCAGTTTATGAATCTACATGTAATTGATCTGGGAATAATTCTGCTGTATCTGATCGTCGTTGTGATGATAGGTATCCTGATCCGGAAAAAGGCCAGTGGAGGGATTACAAGTTATTTTCTCGGGGGCAGAAATATCCCCTGGTATATTCTGGGTGTTTCCAATGCCAGCTCCATGTTTGATATAACAGGGACCATGTGGCTTGTAACCATCCTGTTTATCTACGGATTTAAAGGTACGCTCCTTCCATGGCTGTGGCCCACCTTTAACCAGATATTTCTCATGATCTATCTTGCGCGCTGGATACGCCGCTCAAATGTACTTACCGGCGCTGAATGGATAGGGACCCGTTTTGGAAACGGCAGGGGGGCAGAGCTCAGCAGGTTAAGTGTGACGATTTTTGCTATCGTCTCGGTCATAGGCTTTCTGACGTATGCCCATCAGGGTGTTGGCCGTTTTGCTGCAGGAGTTCTCCCCTGGGGTCTTGAGACGGATACCTATTCTGTCATACTGATGTCAATTACTACAATTTATGTAATCCTGGGAGGAATGTACAGTGTTGTGTTTACCGATATGATCCAGTTTCTCATTCTTACAACCGTGTCAATCATCCTTGCTGTCATAGCAATGAACAGGATCAGCCCTGACATGCTCAACGCAGTTATTCCGGTCGGATGGAAAAGCCTTGTATTCGGATGGAAGCTGAACATGGACTGGAGCAGTCTCATACCCGAGGTAAATAACAAGATTGCTTCTGACGGATACGGGCTCTTTACCATTGTAATGATGATGATCATTTTCAAGGGCATCCTTAACAGCATGGCCGGTACCGCACCAAACTATGACATGCAGCGAGTGCTTGCAACCAGGTCTCCCAAAGAGGCTGCCCTTATGAGCGGTATGGTCTCTGTTGCCCTGTTCCCCCGCTGGCTCATGATTGCCGGCCTGACATTCCTGGGACTTGTCTTCTTCAGTGACGGGTTACGGGAGATGGGTTCGGAAATCGATTTTGAAATGATAATGCCGTACGTAATCTCAAACTATATCCCGATAGGTGTAACCGGGCTCATCATAGCAGGGCTTCTGGCTGCTTATATGTCAACATTTGATTCCACTGTTAATGCCGGGGCTGCCTATCTGGTAAATGACATATATAAAAGATATATTAATAAAGACGCGGATGACAAAAGTATCATGCGCATGAGCTACATTGCTTCTATCGGCATCGTAGTTGTAGGCATCTCCTTTGGCATGCTTGCTTCATCAATCCATTCTGTAATGCAGTGGATCGTTTCAGGTCTGGGCGGGGGATTTGCCGCACCTAACATCCTTAAGTGGCACTGGTGGCGTTTCAACGGATATGGTTATTTCTGGGGAATGGTTGTAGGAATCGGATCAGCCCTGATTTGCCCTGTCATATTTCCTGATGTAGACCCGCTTTATGCGTTCCCCTACATAATAACCGCGGCAGGATTAGCGTCAATTATCGGCAGTCTGGTCACAGAGGCTGATGAAGAGAATGTTCTTGTTGAATTTTATAAATCAGTCCGGCCATGGGGCTTCTGGGGCACGATAAAAGAGAAGGTCATAAAAACGGATCCTGATTTTGTGATGGAAAGCAGTGCTGCGAGGACCTGTTTAATGTATTTATTGGTGTAATATGGCAGATGACTTTTGTTTTTGTTCCCATACTCCTTGTAATGAAATTATTTAAATGGATGATGATTGCAATTGGAATAATGGTTGTTTCTTCCATTTTCCTTAAAAAGAACTGGTATGAGAGGCTGGGCAATGATTAAAAAAATTTCATTTTTCTTAATTCTATCCATCTTCTATATCCTGGCCGGAACGGCATACGGCGGTTTTAAAAATTTTGTCCGTGCTGAAGGAGACACACTCATGGATGGAGATAAGGAATACAGGTTTATCTCCTTTAATATACCTAACCTTCACATGATTGAAGACCAGATGCCCTTTGATGAGATCCAGGCTTGGCGCCTGCCTGATACATACGAACTTGATGATGCCCTTGAATCAGTGGCCCAGATGGGAGGACAGGTGGTGCGGATCTACACGATTACTGTCAGGCGGCCTGACGATCTCCCTGACACGCCCAAGCATGTTTTAGCTCCTGGGCAGTTTAATGAAGAGGCATTCAAGGCCCTGGACAATATGATGGCAATAGCTGCAAGGCATGGCATACGTGTCATCATCCCTCTTATGGACAACTGGCCGTGGATGGGCGGCCGCGCAGAGTACGCAGGATTCAGAGGGAAGGACAAGGATGAATTCTGGACGGATAAGGAACTTCGTGATGATTTTAAACAGACCATTAACTATCTTATCAACAGAACCAATACTATAACAGGTGTAAAGTATCGCAATGACAGGGCACTTCTGGCATGGGAAACAGGAAATGAACTGACAAGCACCCCGGAATGGGTTTCCGACATCGCAGCGTATATAAAAAGCCTGGATCCAAATCACCTGATCATTGACGGTGTTCACTCCAACCGTTTGCGGGAATCATCACTTAATGACCCGAATATCAGCCTGGTCACAACCCACCATTACGAACAGGACCCCGGTATGATGGCGCGAAATATTCGCGCTAGCATGGAAATGGCCAGAGGAAAAAAACCCTATTTTGTGGGAGAGTTCGGATTTATCAGCACAGTGGGGCTTAAGACTGTAATAGATGCAATAATCGATTCCGGTGCGGCAGGCGGGCTTTCATGGAGCCTGCGCTTTCACAGCCGTGCCGGGGGATTTTACTGGCATTCCGAGATGCAGGGCCTGGATCTTTATAAGGCATTCCACTGGCCGGGATTTGATTCAGGCCGCGATTATGATGAAATAAATGTGATGAAGCTTATGAGGCGAAAAGCCTTTGAGATCCGGGGGATAAAAGAACTGAGCCCCCGGCCGCCAAAAGCACCCCTGCTTTTACCCATTGAATCCCCTGCAGCAATGAGCTGGCAGGGAAGTACCGGTGCCTCCGGCTATGAGATCCAGAGGAGAGAGATACCCGGCGGAATATGGACTACCCTGGAAACATATTTCTCCGATGCCAGGGAAGCTTACAGGCCTCTTTTTACTGACACGGACACAGTCTCCGGAAAAACCTATGAATACAGGGTAAGAGCCCTCAATTCTGCCGGTAAATCAAGGTGGTCAAATATCTATAGTTCGGTGAAAGGAATCGGACCGGTAATCGCAGATCCGATGATGTGTACGGGCAATATCTTTATTAGCGGCGGTAAACTGGAGTTTACTACCAAAAACGCGAGGCAGGCAAAGGAGGATATCTATCGCCTTTCAGGTGAAAAGGATGCCTTTGTAGTCTACTATCTGGATGATCCCTTTGAGCAATTCCGGCTCGACTGTTTTTTCCCGGAAAAGGTTGATGCCCCTAAAATTGAAATTAGTAAAGACGGTGTCGCATATCGTGAAATATCTGTTAAGTCTGAAAATTATTTTCTTGAAGATGAGGCCTACGGCTACTGGAAGCCTGTCAGGTACGAATACCGGAAGGAAGGCCTTAAGGCCATATATCTGAAGATTACATGGAAAACAAACATGCAGCTGGCACATACTGTAGTAGGTCCCTGATGAAAATGATCCTGACTGATGAAACAGGAAAGGGTGATCTGAAAGACCGGTTTCTCAAGGAAGTTGAACAAGGCATCCTGCCTTTCTGGCTCAAATACAGCCTGGATGAAGAACACGGCGGCTTTTACGGAAGAGTCGGAAATACAGGACAGCCTGTTTCCGGGGCGCCAAAGGCGCTGATACTTAATACAAGGATTTTGTGGTCCTTTTCCGCTGCCTATTTGGTTATGGGTAATCCCGAATATCTGAAAACGGCCGACCGCGCCTGGAACTATCTCCGAGAATACTTTATTGATACAGAATATGGCGGGGCCTACTGGATCCTGGACTGCCATGGTGTGCCCCTGGATGATAAAAAGAAGGTCTATGGACAAGCATTTTTTGTTTATGCCCTTGCCGAATATTACCGTGCAGCATCTAAAATAACGGCTCTTGATCTTGCTGTAGAGTTCTTTAATGTTATAGAAAAACAGTTCTTTGATACTGAAAACGGCGGGTATTTTGAGGCTGCCCTCAGGGACTGGGGCACGGCAGATGATACGCGTTTGAGTGCGATTGACCTGAATGAAAAAAAATCCATGAATGCCCATCTGCATGTTCTTGAGGCATATACCAATCTCCTTCGCGTATGGGATGATCCCCGGTTAAGGCAGCAGCTTACTGCGCTGTTAAATGATTTTTATAACCATATCATCAACAAACAAACTTATCACTTTAATCTCTTTTTCAATGAAATATGGGAGGTAAAAAGTCAGCAAATTTCCCTGGGGCATGACATAGAAGGAAGCTGGCTTCTCTGTGAAGCAGTAGAGCTCATTGATGATAAAGAGTTAAAGGAGGAATTCCATAACCTGGCAGTTAAGCAGGCAAACGCCGTGTATGAAAAAGGCATTAACCTGGACGGCAGTCTGATATATGACATCCTTCCCCATGGCCGGACGAATATGGAAAGACACTGGTGGGCACAGGCAGAGGCCACTGTTGGATTTTTGAATGCCTGGCAATTGACCGGGGATAAGAAATTTTACCGGGCAATGCTCGGGGCGTGGAATTATATCAGCGGCAGTCTGATTGATAATGAACATGGCGAATGGTTCTATAAGAGAAACGAAGACGGGCAGGTTGATAATAATGAATTCAAGATTTCAGAGTGGAAAGGA
Organism: Desulfobacteraceae bacterium; assembly: GCA_050123415.1. Classification (GTDB taxonomy): domain Bacteria; phylum Desulfobacterota; class DSM-4660; order Desulfatiglandales; family HGW-15; genus JAAZBV01. Next base: position 8,561 of record JASFHE010000154.1, read on the forward strand.
CCTTACCATAACACCAGGGCCTGCCTTGAGGTTGTGCGAAGGCTAAGTAAAAAGGACAATACATGAAATCAAAATATGACGAACGTTTGAGCCGGATCCAGCAACACCATAATAAGATTCTGGAACAGAAAAATGAAAAGCTCTTCAGTATGCACGGGCTTTATCACAAGTACCGCTACCCGGTTATTACTGCCGAACACATTCCCCTTGAGTGGCGTTTTGACCTGAATCCTGACCGAAACCCAAGGTTGCTGGAACGCATGGGTATAAACACGACCTTTAATCCCGGGGCTATATTTCTGGAAGGAAAATACTGCCTTGTTGTGCGCGTGGAAGGATGGGATAGAAAATCCTTTTTTGCAGTTGCAGAAAGCCCGGACGGAATTAATAATTTTCGTTTCCGGCCGGAGCCTGTTGTTATGCCCGGGACAGATGGCCCTGATGTAAATGTATATGATATGCGTCTGACCCTTCATGAGGATGGATGGATATACGGGGTATTCTGTACCGAACGGAAGGATCCGAACGCATTGGCAGGAGATCTTTCTTCGGCAGTCGCACAGGCTGGCATTGCACGAACCAGGGATCTTAAAACCTGGGAAAGGCTGGCTGACCTGAAGACAAACGCAGCCCAGCAGCGGAATGTTGTGTTGCACCCGGAATTTGTTGACGGCAAATACGCGTTTTATACCCGCCCCCAGGACGACTTTATAAAAGCCGGTTCCGGGGGAGGTATTGGCTGGGGTCTATCCGAAACCATTGAAGATGCCGGGATTGACACGGAAACAGTTATTGATGAGCGTATTTATCATACAATAAAAGAGAGTAAAAACGGTCAGGGGCCTCCGCCTTTAAAGACAAAACACGGATGGCTCCATGTGGCGCATGGTGTTCGCGGAACCGCCGCGGGTCTCCGCTATGTCCTGTATCTCTTTATGACAGAACCGGAGCGTCCCTGGATCAGGAGTTACTCCCCTGGCGGATATCTGCTTGCTCCTCTGAAAGAGGAGCGGACTGGTGATGTAAACAATGTAGTATTCTGTAACGGATGGATTGCTGACCCGGATGGCAGGGTATTGATATACTACGCATCATCGGATACACGTGTTCATGTTGCAGAAACAGATATAGATACCCTTGCTGATTACGCCATGAATACACCTCCGGACGCCCTTACAAGCGCCGGAAGTGTTAAACAACGATTGGATTTAATTAAAAGAAATCAAAAATGAAAAAATTAATTATTAGCCAGACTGCTATAGTGGCTCGCTTTTTCTTTATCAGGAGAGATACCGTACTTGCCCTTTGAGTAGATACTGGAAAGCACTTTTGCTGATTTTACGTGACCATTTTCTGCTGCTTTTTCCAGCCACTGTACGCACATCTGAGGATCGTTTTCTCCTCCCCAGCCTTTCATACACATATACCCCACATTATACATGGCTTTGGGATCTCCCAACTCGGCAAAGCCCTTATTCATAACGGCTGCAATTGTTTTTGCACCCTCATCACCCAGGGCAGCAGCATCCATTATCAGAGATAGCCCTTTTTCTATATCCTGCTCAACTCCATATCCACGACAATATAATACGCCCATAACCTTTTTAGCTTCCAGATTATTATCCTCAGCCAGAGGAGTAAGTATTTGGATCGCTTTCTCATATTCTTTTTTTCCAATCGCAATAGAAGCTAAAGCTGATTTAGCAGGTACATATCCCAGATTTGCGGCATCTGTTAACATTTTAAAACCTTTTGCCCGGTCCTGCTCTACTCCGTCACCATTGTAATACATATTCCCCAGAAATGCCTTTGCTTCTGCATTGTTTTGTTCAGCCAATGGAGTAAGTAATTCAACGACTTTTGTATAATTTTTGTTCTTGAAAGCTTCCATTGCATCATTAAACGGTTCAGCAAATGAAATGGCCGGACAAAAGATACAAAACAGGAAAGCAATTATTAACACTTTTATTGATTTCATTTTATCCTCCCGGAATGATTCTACGGGTTATAAACCGTGGGAAATGAGCCTATTTTAATTACCAGTAACTGTCAACAGGTTTATTATGTCCCAGCCTTTAAAACAAATGTTCTATTTTGGTTGTTCTTGGGGATTTTTTATTGCATATTTACAATTTGCGCAGGCTTGACAAAGGCATGCAGCCCAAATAGTATGTGATTCCGTTTTAAACAAAGCCGATTATTTTTGCTGTTCAGCCATCATTAAAGAGAGTTTTCATTGACAAATAAAGGGAAGGGCGTTTAAGGATTTTCCGGTTGAAGATACCTTGTCCCTGTCCTTGTTTTTCCTATAAAGTCAGATTTTGATAATAATGTTTCCGGTAAGTATTCCACGGAATCAGTAAACTTAACAAAACAACTTACAGGAGGTTACAATGGAAAAATCTTGGGAACAAATGAATGCTGACGAAAAGCAGGATGCCCAGTTTGAAAAACTGCTTTCAATGAAGGATGCCGCAGGTAATGACATCCAGTTTCAGAGCCCGGAAGCCAAAGAAACGTACAGGGCAAGATTAACCAGAATCAGAGACGCAATCCAGATGAAAAAAACCCCTGACAGGGTGCCAATCTCGATTTTTCCAAGCATGTTTGCCTTCCTTAATGCCGGCATTACTCCCTATGACGCGATGTATGATTATGAAAAGGCGGTATCTGCCTTTAAAAACTTTATTATCGAAATGGACCCGGATATGCACATAGGAGCGGCACAGGCCGGTCCCGGTAAATTCTTTGAAATGGTGGACTACAAG
>JASFHE010000155.1:0-11237 GCA_050123415.1 Desulfobacteraceae bacterium
GTACTCTGTCAGGATATTTATGCGTAAGACCGGGTACAGGGGAAAGATTTTCTTCGTTTAATGGATCAAGATGGCCTCTCGGGTCTGAAATTTCTCTAATGTCCGGGATAGCCTGTTTTAATAAACCTGTATTGGATTTAATGATATTGAAGTAATATGGATTTATAAACATCGGATATTTTTTTATGACGTCATCTATATCCGAATTGTTATAATCCTGAATATGCGGTAATTCCTCAGCGCTTGTTATACTTTTAGCAAGAATATCCTCCCATAATTCCGTTGTCTTCTGTTTTATTACTGCTATCTCCAATCTCTAACTGTAATGCCTCTTTTAAAATAATATGTCCATTAAGTCTGAAACAGAAGTTACACCATACATGTTTAAATTATAGGGGGATCTACAGCTTTCAAGGTTACTCTTTGAAAGGATGCATTTTGTAAATCCCATTTTTTCTGCTTCCCTGATCCTTTTTTCTGGTTGAATAACTCCACGCACTTCACCTGCGAGACCAACCTCCCCAAATATGACCATTTCCGGATCAACAGGCTTATTTAAAAAGCTGGATATCATAGCACTCACAATTCCGAGGTCTGCAGCAGGTTCATCCACACGCAGGCCCCCGGCTACATTTACAAAGATATCCTGGTCTCCGAGTTCAAGGCCGATTCTTTTTGCCAGCACAGCAACTAGAAGAGAGATGCGATTGTGATCTACACCAACAGCTGTCCTTCTGGGCATGCCGAGAGGACTGGGGCCGACAAGTGCCTGTATCTCCAGGAGTAAAGGTCTTGTCCCTTCAATACAGGAAATAACAACTGATCCTGACGCATTTTCAGGACGTTCCTCAAGGAAAATCCTCGATGGATTGCCAACCTGAACCAGGCCGGTTTCTTTCATCTCAAATACACCGATTTCATTTGTGGAGCCATAACGATTTTTTACAGTCCTTATAATCCTGAAGGTATGACTGTTATCCCCTTCAAAATACAGCACCGTATCCACAAGGTGTTCAAGAACTTTAGGTCCTGCAATAGCCCCTTCCTTTGTTATGTGTCCTATCAGGAAGGATGGAATGCTTTTTCCCTTTGACCATCTGAGGAGTTTTGCGGACACTTCTCTGATCTGGCCGACGCTTCCCGGAGCAGAGGGTAGTGTATCAGTGTAGGTCGTCTGTATTGAATCAATAACTAAAAAATCCGTTTTTATGCTCTCTATCTTGTCAAAAAACTCTTCGATTCGTGTGCCTGTAATTATAAAGATATTATCAGAATTGATTGATAATCTCTCCGCCCGGAGTTTTATTTGCTGTGCGGATTCTTCTCCGGAGAGATAGACTGTTTTTAGACCATTTTGAGAAAGTTTTCCTGCGACCTGGAGAATAAGGGTTGATTTTCCTATTCCGGGTTCACCGCCAAGCAGTAAAAGGGAGCCGGGAACAATCCCGCCGCCAATAGCCCTGTCAAATTCATTTAAACCGGTCTTTATTTTATTATCAGGGGTAAAAGATATGCTGCTGATACCCAGGGGATCACTCATTGTGGTTGACAGCGTAGAGAGATTAACAACGAGGTCGCTTGAAGTTTCTTCAATTATGCTGTCCCACTTGCCACAGTCGGGACATTTGCCCAGCCATTTGGGAGTCTGATAACCACAATTTTGGCATATAAAAATAAATTTAGAGAGTTTAGTCATGGTTTAAGTTTATTTATTCTGATCATCCTTTAAAAACGCAATCCCATTTTTTTTACAGAGCTCATTCAACTCGGCGTTCCATTTCTCAATTCCCGCGCGGCCTTCTTCAAGTTTTTTATTTCCCTGTTTTATAATTGTTACATCACTCTTCTCGCTGCCGATCATTATTGTTTGAAAACCTTCAAGGTTTGATTCTGCCGCTTTTATATAGATGGCATGGACCTGGCGAACTTCCTGGTTTTCAACAGGTATATTTTTAAGACCGGTAACAAATCTTTTATATGTTGGAACAACAAAATCTGTCAGGGTCTTGAAAAGTTTTTTATCTGTCGTGGCGTTTTCACCTGTTACGGATGCGTAACTTTCAAGAGATTTTATTTCCAGTTCTCTAATCGAAAAGATACCCTGATTGATATAAGTGACGATATCATTGGCTGCAGGTCCTGCGACCAGTTTGCCCCCGGTATAGCTTTTATCTGATGAACAACCTGAAATTAATGCGATAATGAAAATGATAATAATAGAATAATGTGCTGACTTCATTTCTTCTCCCCAGATAAAAAAGTTTATTATGAAAAAAATGGTTAATTGTTGATTTTAAGTGATTATATATCAAAATACGAGAGAAATATATTATACTTATATTAATAAGTATTTATTGGTTTAAGTAATATTTATTGCTTGACAAATTATTGATAACTAATTATTAAAGGTCAATATTATAATTTACGAAATATCAGATTTATGTCGATTGTATAAGTTATCTATAATAAGCTAATAGATATAGCTTCCAATTGAAGCTGAATAAAAATACAATTGATCCATCCTAATTGTTAAAGATTTTAAAATTTCAAAATATGGTCAAAAGAAAAAAGCTTGACTATGTTTTATTAATGTTATTTAATTTGGCTTTCATAAATGGGAGGGGCTAAACATTAACCTTGGAGGGTTTGAAGATGAAAAAAAGTTTTTCATGGAAAATTGTGGTTAGTATTCTGTCTTTAGCATTGATCCTGGTACCTGTGACTTCATCTGTTTCCTTTGCCCAGGCTGAATCAGGTGCCGCAGCCGCTGGAAGTGCTGCAGGCGGAACAGCTGGACTCAGTACCGCAGCTATTGTAGGTATTTCAGCAGCCGCAGTTGCAGTTGCAGTTGGAGTTGCAGCCGCTATTGATGATGATGATTCGGTTTCCTCACACAGTCATCACTAATTACCTTTAAAATCATTTTAATTTATTCTAGGGTGGTTGGGGTTGCCTGGCCACCCCGGAAGCTTTAGTTTCTTGTCTTCTTTATTATCATCATATAAAACACTTCTTTTCAAAAAACCTCCTAAACAGCAAATCAAAAAAAATTTACTATTATCACCCTGATCCAATTAACTTGTATTATTTATTCTTGATTAACAGCTGTATGTAATATATAAATCCATGCAATAGTTAAAAAAAATAAATCTGTCCCGCTTTTATCATTAACCATTTGTAATTATTGGAATAAAGGAAAGGTGTCTTCGAGATGATCTCTTGTTCGCGTCGTATTACGTTTAAGTTTATACTTATTCTTTGTATTGTATTTACTGTCATGGTTTCGGAGAAATGTTTTGCTCAGAGTACAGTGTCAAATAAAGTGCAGGAAGCAAAGAAAAGAATCGGCAGTTCTTCTATCGGAGCCCTGGGTACAGGAGCTGGAAACATAGCCTACATCAAGTCATTGAGCGAGTCCAAAAAAAAAGAATTAATTGGAAGCCTGAGCACTGAAGAATTGTTGGAAATATTTGTTAGATTGGAGAGTGCGGACAAACAGGATTTGTTCATTCTGCTTTCAAACACACAAAAACGGGATCTGTTTCAGGTCCTTACCGATACGGATAAACAAAAGATATTTCAGACCCTGGATGATAATGCAAAAATCGATTTATTCAACATGATAAGTGACCAGGATAGAATGATAATCTTAAGTAATCTGGGGCGAGTTGAAAAATCAAGGTTCGTGAACAGTCTTTCACCGTCTGAAAAAAAAGACTGGTTGGAAATGCATCCTGAACTAATTTCAGAAGTTGATATCCTTGATGAAGGTTTTGATGAAGGTGAATTCTATGAAGAAGATGAAGAAGAGGAACCTTCCAGGCTTGAAAAGTTTTTTTCCGGGAAAATGCCTACTGAGATTGATAAAGAATTACATCAATTCGGATATGATTTTTTCAGCCAGAAATCTTCGTTCGGTCAGAAATCCTCCTTTTTCCAGGACTCTTCTTTTGCTCCGGAAAACAATGTACCGGTTGGACCTGAATATGTTATAGGCCCGGATGATTCCTTTACGATAAATCTCTGGGGAAAAGTGGAAGAAGAACATCGTGTCACAGTATCAAGAGACGGTACAATAAACCTGGCACGGCTCGGCACATTGTCTGTTGGAGGTCTGACATTTTCTGAACTCAAGAAATTCCTGGATAACAAGTATAAGGAATATTACCCTGACTTTGAAATGAGCATTACAATGGGTGATATTAAGAATGTCGATGTATATATGGTCGGTGAATTAAACAGGCCAAATACATACAGTTTAAACTCTCTTTCTACAGTGATATCGGCTCTTTCCGCGGCCGGCGGTCCCAGTAAAAACGGAAGTTTGAGAAATATTGAAATCCGCAGCAATGAAAAACTTATAAAGACGATCGATCTTTATGATTTTTTTATCAATGGTTTAAGAGAAAATGATATTACTCTTAAACAGGGGTATACGGTATTTGTTCCAGTGATTGGCCCGACAGCAGCTGTTTCAGGGCAGGTAAAAAGGCCTGCTATCTATGAGATGAAAGATGAGCAGACACTCGATGAAATTATCGATCTTGCAGGAGGAGTACTTCCTACCAGTCATCTCCAAAATGTGATTATTGAAAGAATTATTGGGCATAAGCGGAGGGTGGTCGCAAGTTTTGACCTTGATCCGTCGAATGAGAATACTGTATCAAATTTAAAAACAGCGATAAAAGACGGTGATCTTATAAAGATATACCCTATCCATAAAGAGATTGAAAAAATTGTCTATTTAGAAGGAAATGTCAAGTATCCGAATGAATATGAACTAAGAGAAGGAATGAAAATCAGGGACATTATTCCTTCCTATGATTACCTCCTCCCTGAGCCGTACCTTTCTCAGGCGGAAATAACAAGACTTGTGCCCCCGGACCTGCATCCTGAAATAAGGCCCTTTGATCTAGGCGCTATGCTGGATGGGGATGAGAGTCAGAATCTGGCCTTGCAGGACCGGGACAGGATAAAAATCTACAATAAATGGGAAAAACAGAATATACCTGAAGTATCGATCAGAGGGGCAGTAAGGAACGGTGGTATATTCACGCTGTACGAGGGGATGACAGTTAAAGATCTGATATTCGCCGCCGGAAATACAACCCGGAATGCATATTTAACAAAGGGCGAATTATCCAGGATTGTGCGAAGCGAATCAGGGACAGATATAATAAAGATTAATTTTTCACCCGAAAAAGCTATTAAAGGAAATCCTGAAGATAATCTTGTACTTCAGGTGGACGATCAGATACACATAAGGGAGATACCTAGATATAATGCTTCCCTTGAAAGAAAAGTGTATCTTGACGGTGAATTCAAGTTCCCCGGTGAATACCCTTTTTCAGAAGGAGAGAGAATATCTTCAGTCATTGAAAGAGCAGGCGGATTTACTGAAGAGGCATATCCATATGGGGCAGTCTTTACGCGAGAGTCAAACAAAGAAATATGGGCAGCAAGAAAACAGGAGTACATAGATAAACTTGAGCAGGATATTTTGGCAATAAGTGCTTTTAGCGCTGAGACGGCACTGGATGCTTCTCAGGCCAGTATAGCCCTTCAAACGCTTAATGCTAAAAAAGAGTTGCTTGAAAAAATAAGACAGGCAGAACCGACAGGGCGAATGCTTATTGACATTAAAGATATTATGCTCATGCCTTCAGGCAAAAATGATCTTGAACTCAGGCCTGGAGACAGGCTTGTTGTTGGAAGAAGGCCTGATTCCGTACTAGTAATCGGGGAAGTTTACAATCCAAATGCAATTATACATACTCCAGGGGATGATGTCGGATATTATCTGAATATGGTTGGTGGCATGACCAGCAATGCTGATAAAAGGCAGATGTATATTGTAAGGGCTGATGGTACGGTTGTCAGTAAGAAACAGACTAAATTTAAGATATTTAGCTGGGACAGTTCAAAGCGCAGATGGGGGTTCGGTTCTTTCAAGTCGACTGAGTTAAATCCCGGTGATACAATCATAGTGCCTAAAAAGGTAGTAAAGTTAAGCTGGCTGAGGATAGTTAAGGATACTACCAGTGTATTGTATCAACTTGCAGTTTCAATTGGTGTTCTTGATGATATCCTTAATGATTAGTCTTTTTAATCATTTGAGAAAGATTAGTATAACGCTTTGAAATGCGATCATTTTTTATACCGATTTCAAAAGCTTTTTTACTCCCTGCAATAACAACCAGATTTTTACCCCGTGTTATTGCCGTGTAAATAAGGTTTCGCTGCAGCATTATATAATGCTGCGTCAAAAGGGGCAATATGACTGCCGGGTACTCGTTTCCCTGTGATTTATGAACTGATATGGCATAAGCAAGTGTCAGCTCATCCATTTCATTGTATTCGTATTCAATTTTTTTCCGGTCAAATAAAATATTAACCTTCTGATTCTCCGGATTAATATCTATAATTTTACCTGTATCACCATTATAGATCTCTTTTTCATAATTATTTTTTGTCTGCATGACCTTATCATTTATCCTGAAGTTCCTGTACCCCTTTGTCAGCTTTGATTCTGATGGATTAACCGCGTCCTGCAGTGCTTTATTCAAGTTGTCTGTTCCGACAATCCCTTTATGCATCGGAGAAATTACCTGAATATCTTTTAAAAGGTCAAAACCGAAACGATTGGGTATACGTCGGGCAACGAGCTCAATGATCATATTCAGAACCTTTTTAGGATCATCCTGTTCAATAAAATAAAAATCCGTTGGCTCATTCACACTTTCTATTGCAGGCATAATGCCATTGTTTATTGAGTGGGCATACAGGATTATATTACTCCCCTCAGCCTGACGAAATATTTCATTCAGCTCAATGCAGGGAATTTCCCCTGAATCAATAATATCCCCGAGTACATTACCTGCTCCAACAGAAGGCAGTTGATTGATGTCCCCGACCATAATAACAACAGCACTTTCCGGGACTGCTTCCAGGAGATAACTCATAAGTCTGGTATCTATCATAGATGCTTCATCGAGTATGAGTACATCCGCATCAAGTGGATTATCCCGATTCCTGCGGAATATTCCCTGGTTTGGTGTGTATTCAAGTAAACGATGTATAGTTTTTGCCGGGCATGATGTTGTTTCACTCATTCGGTTTGCAGCCCTGCCGGTTGGGGCAGCAAGTTGTATCGTTGCATTTAGTTCTTTAAAAATTCTGATAATGGCATTAATAACTGTTGTTTTCCCTGTTCCTGGCCCTCCGGTTATTACCATAAGCTTGGATTGAACAGCTGTCTTTATGGCAAGAATTTGATTTTCAGCAAAATGAATGTTTGCCTCACTTTGTACCCATTTCACAGCCTTCTCAATATTGAAATCGCCAAGAGAGTGTTTGGCATGAAAAATTCTCATCAGATTCTCTGCAACACCTTTTTCGGCAATATAAAATTTTTTCAGATAAACCGATTCATCTATACCGCCTGATTCATCAGATTCTTCTAAGGACCTGTAAATCAGTAATTCGCCTTTCAACACCAGGCGCCCTATTGCCTTTTGTATCTCATCTGAAGAGGCCTCAAGTATCTCTCTGCATTTTATGGTTAGATCCCTTAAGGGGTAATAGACATGCCCCTCCTCTGACAATTGATTTGAAACAAAAATAACACCCGATTCCAGACGTATGGATGAATCCTTACTAAACCCGAGTTTCTCAGCTATATTATCAGCGGTTCTAAAACCTATCCCGAAAACCTCTGATGCAAGTTTATAGGGATTCTTTTTTAATATTGAAATTGCGCCCTGACCATATCTTTTAAATATTCTTATAGCCGGTCCTGAGCCGATACCATATGCCTGAAGAAAGATCATCAGATCACTGATGTGCTTCTGCTCATACCATGCTTCTTTTATCATGCTGATTCGTTTTGGTCCCACTCCATCGATTTTGCCAAGTTCTTCGGGATGGTGATCAATAATTTCAAGGCTGTTTTTTCCAAATCGATTAACAATCCGTTCAGCCATCTTTGGGCCAATACCTTTAATAAGGCCTGATCCCAGGAATTTTTCAATGCCCAGGATTGAGACAGGATTTTTAATTGTATAGGTTTTCGCTTTAAACTGTTTGCCGAATTTGGGGTGCATAGACCACTTTCCGGATATTTTCAGAAACTCGCCAGGAGACGGGGAGCCTAAGTTCCCAACAACAATAACAGGGTTTTTATATCCATTGATATGCATACTCAGGACAGAGTACCCTGTCTCATTGCTGTTGAATTTGATTTTATGTATTTGTCCTTCAAGTTCTACAAGAGGTTCTTTATCCTGCATTTCTGAAGAATATCATCCTATCCGCATTTTGAAAATCCGCAAAAATGACACGTCATGCAACCTTCTTCAAAGCTGATAGTCTGTCCGCACTCAGGACATTTTTCGCCCATAAGGCTGTTGGAGGCCTTTGATGAGCTGGTCGATGAACCTGTTTTACCTTTCCCATTCAAGTACCTGTTTTTAAATACACGACTGATGGCGTCAGGGATAGAGAGAACGAGCCCATCCTTTTGAAAAACAGGGTACTCACCGCCGATGCCCTCAAGCTGCTTTACGATTGTCTCCACTTCCACACCTGATCTGAGTGCCAGGGAAACAAGCCGTCCTATTGCTTCTGTTTTTGCTGTTGTTGACCGGCCTGATTTGCCTATTGTAGCAAATATTTCAAATGGCTTTCCATTGTACTCTGTAACCGTAACATATAAATTTCCCATGCCGGTCATCATTTTTGTTGTAAAGCCTTCAAGGGTTTCAGGACGTTCCTGTATGTCTGCCATACTGAGGGCCTTTTCGGTTTTTTCATTTTCACTGAAGCTTAATACCTGGTTTTCCTTGCTTCCATCCCTGTAGATCGTAACACCTTTACAACCGACTTTAAAAGCAGTGTTATAGACCTTTATTACGTCATCAACTGTGGCATCCCTTGGCAGATTCACTGTTTTTGATACTGCGTTATCAGTGTGTTTTTGAAATGCTGCCTGCATTTTGATATGCCATTCAGGTGATACATCATGGGCTGTTACAAATATTTTTCTTGCATCCTCAGGTATTTCTTCCAGGTCCTGGATTGAACCTTTTTGTGCAATAGTATCCATTAGTTCAGGACTGTAAAAACCCCTTTCCTTTGCAACTGTCTCAAAATAGGGATTGACCTCTGCCAGGATATTGTTATCCATTACTCTTCTTACAAAGCTGAGAGCAAAGAGGGGCTCAATACCACTTGAACAGCCTGCGAGAATACTGAGGGTTCCCGTGGGGGCAATAGTTGTTGTAGTTGCATTCCGGTATTTTTTATCTTCCTGGTCCTTAAATACGCTATAGTTAAAATTATCAAAAACTCCGCGTTCTTCAGCCAGAAATTTTGATGCTTCATGGGACTCTTTTTGAATGAATTCCATGACTTCTTCCGCTATTTCGAGTGCTTTATCGGAGTTGTAGGGGATTTTCAACTGGTAGAGCATGTCAGCAAAACCCATTATTCCAAGCCCGATCTTCCTGTTTCCCTTAACCATTGCGTCTATCTCCGGCATGGGATACTTGGACATATCAATCGTATTATCCAGGAATCTGGCGCTCCACCAGATTATCTCCTTGAGACCGTCATAATCAATGGCCGGTTCTTCCTGATTTTCAATTACATACTTTGCCAGGTTAATAGAACCCAGGTTGCATGCCTCCATGGGCAGCAGCGGCTGTTCTCCGCACGGGTTTGTGCTCTCTATATCACCCAATTCAGGTGTGGGATTGTCCATGTTCATGCGATCAAGGAAAATAATGCCCGGATCACCGTTGTCCCATGCCTGTGTTACAAGCGCATTATATACCTCAGAGCTGCTAGCTTCCCCGACTTTACTGTTGTCCCATGGATTTATCAGGTCATAGTCGTCACCGGTCTTTAATGCCTCCATAAATTTGTCGGTAACCCCTACTGATATATTAAAATTATTTAATTCCTTATTATCCCTTTTGCAGTATATGAATTCCATGATATCAGGATGGTCGACCCTCAATATGCCCATATTGGCGCCTCTGCGTGTCCCGCCCTGTTTTACCTGTTCGGTAGCAGTGTTAAAAATTTTCATGAAAGAAATCGGTCCGGACGCGACCCCTCCGGTTGTTCCGACCCTGCTGTTCTTCGGGCGTAGCCTTGAAAAGGAAAATCCGGTCCCGCCGCCTGATTTATGAATAAGAGCGGCGCTCTTGAGGGAATCGAAAATACCATCCATACTGTCTTCAACCGGGAGAACAAAGCAGGCGGCAAGTTGCCCAAGACGTCTGCCTGCGTTCATAAGGGTAGGTGAATTAGGGAGGAATTTGAATTCAGTCATAATGCGGTAAAAGTTCTCTTCAACCTTTTCAATGGTTGAGTCGTTCCCGTATTTCTTTTCAGCAAGGGCTATGTGGTGGGCCACTCGCTTGAACAACTGATCAGGAGTTTCTGTTACATTTCCATTGCTGTCTTTTTTAAGGTATCTGTTTTTTAAAACTGTTAGGGCGTTTTCTGAGAGATTGATTTCTTCTTTTAAAAAGAGAGAACCTTCAAGCTTGATGGGAGTATTTTTTTTTAGGCCGTATTCCAGAAGTTTTGCTTCGACTATTTCTTCGAGAAGCGGGATTGTAATGGTTTTTAGCTCCATTTGGTGGATTTCTTCTCTGAGGGACCTGCTTATATCCATAGCCTGGGTACTGTCTATGGACCCCTCTTTTATCAACATGTCAGAAAAGAGGTGATCATCCCATCTGTAAGCTGCGAGGTCAAAAGTGCCGTCTTTTGTCACAAGAAATTTACTCTGTTGAGCCATTAACACCCTCCCTTAAAAAAATTAATTGTGCCTATATTTGATATTAATTTTTATTTTTTCGTCTACGTACCCAGGATGAAAAGGAATGAAATATTATCCGGTTAAATAACAGAAGAATATAAAATAACGGACATATCGGTGCCAGTTTCAAGTATGGATAACCTTCATTAAAATACCTTTATATAGAAATTTAAGCATTCTAGGGCACAATATATGGTATGTCAATAATAAATCATCTGACATTCATCTTTATCCATGGAAAATTTTAAATTTCAATATTTCCTTGCATGGCATAGTTGAGCCCAAGAACCGCGATTAAAGATTAAAAAAAGGAAGTAAGGATTGAAAAACCTCGTTGGATCAGATAGATATGTGTAACGCCCAAGAAACACAAATCAAACCAACGAGGTTAAAAGAGATGATACGA
>JASFHE010000156.1:0-11168 GCA_050123415.1 Desulfobacteraceae bacterium
CTCAGTTTTGGCTAAATCTCCAAATCCGATATGATCTTGAAGTAAAAGAGGATCAGCTCGAAAATCGACTTGATGACGAAGTTCATTCTCTTCAAGCTCAGAATGCCTGATTGCTTACAACCTGTACCCGGAGACATCGTAAAATCCACGTTACCAAAACAGGCCATCACCTGGAATTCCAGAGCCGTTTTCTATGTAATATAATCTTCCATTTAAATAATACTCCCCTTAAATCAATTTGACTTAAATCAATGTACCTTTGAGAAATAATGATTATAAATAGATAAAAATAATGATCAGGAGGTAAATTATGAAATGTCCCGGACAAGACAGCAGATACTGGCAGCATGACGCAATTTTTGAAGCAAAATGCCCTGAGTGCGGTGCGGATGTAGAATTTTTTAAGGATGATACATCAAGAAAGTGCAAAAAATGCGGACACAGGTTTTTAAATCCGGGCATGGATTTCGGCTGCGCTTCATATTGCAAATATGCGGAGCAATGCATAGGAAATCTTCCTCCTGAACTTATCGCACAAAAAGAAGACCTTTTAAAGGACCGCGTTGCAATAGAAATGAAACGCTACTTTAAGCAGGATTTCAAAAGGATCGGACACGCAACACGGGTGGCCAGGTATGCCGAAAAAATAGGCAGGGATGAAAGAGGTAATCTTTCGGTGATACTTACCGCCGCATACCTTCATGATATCGGGATAAAGGAAGCGGAGCGTAAATATAGCAGCAGTGCCGCCCGATACCAGGAAGAGGAAGGACCGGGGATCGCAAGGGAGATACTTGAAAGACTCGGCGCCGGAGAGGAGTTAATAGATGAGGTCTGCGACATAGTAGGACATCACCATCACCCCGGAGAAACGGAGACGCTTAATTTCAGGGCACTTTATGATGCTGATCTGATAACCAACCTGGAGGAAAGTCAGAAGGATAAAATCTCAGATCCTGAGAAAATCAAGAAAATAATCGAAACATCATTTTTAACTGATTCAGGAAGAAAACTGGCGCAGAGTGTTCTTTTAAAAGAAATGGAGTAAGTCATGAAAATAAACAGAAAGATAATAGAAATAGACGAGGAACTCTGCAACGGGTGCGGACAATGTGTTCCATCCTGTGCGGAAGGTGCTCTGCAGATCATCGACGGCAAGGCAAAACTGGTTGCGGAAGTATACTGTGACGGTCTTGGCGCATGCCTGGGGGAATGTCCCACAGGGGCCCTTAAAATAGTGGAACGTGAGGCCGAAGATTTTGACGAAAAAGCGGTTGAGGGAAGACTTAGGGAACTGGAAAAGGAAGACTCCGGGACGAATAAAGTTTTATGCCCTTCCGGAACACCCCAGATCCTTTCACCCGGAATAAACTGCAAGAATGCAAATGAGCCGGTAAACCAGAAAACTGCCGCTTCAGCCCTTTCGCACTGGCCTGTCCAGATAAGGCTGGTACCGCCCAATGCCCCGTTTCTAAAGGGTGCTGACCTGCTTGTTGTGGCAGACTGTGCCGCTTTGTCTTATGCCGGTATGCACAAGGATTTTATAGCGGGAAAGGCTGTTATGATGGGATGTCCAAAGTTTGACAATGCCCCGGAATATATACAGAAATTTACTGATATATTTAACACTGCCGATATTAAAAGTATCACCGTTCCGATAATGGACGTTCCATGCTGCCAGGGATTGCCGGTCATTATTCAAAAGGCCCTGGAACGATCCGGAAAACAGATACCCCTGAAGAAGGTTGTTATCAGCCGGCAGGGAGAGGTGATCTCCTCCGAAGAGATTTCCTGAACTTGACCCGGCTAATCATATACTTTATAATTTTTTCTTTTTGAATATTGGATTCTGACAGGTCATCCCCATTTGGTTCATAATATAAAAAGGAGAGCGTGATGTATTTTGAAACATTTGAAGATATCATGGAATACGCCATAAACAAGGAAAAGGATGCGGAAAAGTTTTATAATGAGGCGGCTGAAAAAGAAACTTTTTCAGGTGCAAGGGAGCTTTTTAAAGGATTTGCCCTTGAAGAGCGTGGGCACCAGAAAATGCTGGAAAATTTTTCAAAGGAAAATTACGAGCACTTCAAGGAAAAAAAGATACCGGATCTTAAAAGAAGTGATTACACGGTCGACATGGAATACAAGCCTGACATGTCTTACGATGATATTTTACGGCTTGCCGCAAAGCGGGAAGAAAAGGCATTAAAATTTTATACGGATTTTGGAGAAAAGGCTGATCAGGAAAGCCACAAAAAGCTCTTTAGGATACTGGCCCAGGAAGAATCAAAACATAAACTAAAACTTGAAACCCTCCTGGACGAATATCTTGCCGGGATGGGGGGGTAACTCGTTTAACAAACAGCGATTCTATTTTTTAATCTCTCGCCCGTTCCCTGCGGTCACTAAATCACGCAGCGGGAACATTGAAATCTTAAAGTTTGAAATAAAAATAACAAAACCGAATAATGAAATCTTCTCTGAGCATCTCTCCCGGATGAGTCGGTGGTATTTCACGCTTTTTGTTGTTTTTGATAATCATTTTTACTCCTTAATGGTAATCCGCTATTTCTACATCATATGCATCGCCATCGATGTATCGAAAACAGATACGCCATTGATCACTTAACATGTGTAAATTGTCACGTTACTGTTGTCAATTGGATTAACAGAATTCATCTCATTTTTTATGAGTAATAGACTGTCTTCCTATAACTCACTTTTGTATTGCATTGTGAGTTATAGGAAGGTATTATTTAACTCATGATCTGGAATTGGCAATATAAAAACTGGCCTGATTTTATCTATGATACGACTACGCTTTCAGAGCATGAGAACCAGTTTCTGCACAAAGCAGGCGTCATGCATGGCAGCTTAAAGCATGTAGCGCAGGGAGATAAGAGTATCCTGCGAGTTCAGCTTATGAGTGAGGAAGCTTATAAAACTTCAGAGATTGAGGGAGCGATCCTGAATCGTGACTTTCTTCAGTCCTCAATCCGACAACATTTTGGGCTAAACACGGATAAACGCAGGATACCACCGGCAGAGCAGGGAATTGCCGAAATGCTTGTTGACCGGTATAAAAACTACGACAAACCTTTGAGCCATAAAATGTTATTTGCCTGGCATAAAATGCTGACAAATGGCCGCCGTGATTTAAAGGATATTGGGCGCTACCGAACTCATAAAGAACCGATGCAGATTGTTTCCGGTTCTCTGCAAGTTCCAAAAGTTCATTTTGAGGCACTGCCTTCAAAGAACGTTCCGGAGGAAATGGGCACATTTATTCGTTGGTTTAATGAGACACGGGCGTTGCCGATATTACTTCGTGCAGGCATTGCTCATATTTATTTTGAGAGCATTCACCCGTTTGAAGATGGGAACGGAAGAATAGGTCGGGCTATATCTATAAAGGCGCTGTCTCAAGGACTAAAGGGGCCTACGCTTATTGCCCTAGCGCAAGCGACAGAACGAACAAGAAAAGCCTACTATAAAGCACTGCAGAGTGCTAATAGCAATCTTGACATTCAGGATTGGCTTGAATTCTTCTGTTATACTGTCCTTGACGCTCAGGACTTAACGCAAAGTATGGTCGATTTTATTATTGAAAAGAGCAAATTTTATGATCGTTTTTCGAATAAACTTAATGAGCGCCAATCTAAGGTTGTTGCCCGTATGTTTGAGGAGGGCGTTGACGGCTTTAAAGGTGGTCTTAGTGCGGAAAATTACATTACTATTTCCGGTGCATCCAGGGCCACGGCTACACGCGATCTACAGGCGCTTGCCCGAATGGGAGCATTAAAGAAAACAGGAGAGCGGAAGTATACAAGGTATTATCTCAACATTGAGCATGAGAGTGTTCTTTAAGATACTGGTCCGGTTGAATTTCCCAGAGGAAACCCTATTAAACAGGGCTGGTCGCTGGATTCTTGATACTGGTCACTGGATACAGGCAACTGCTTTCCTGCTTTTACCAGCATCCAGCATCAAGTATCAAGTATCAGCTTTTAAACAACAGCAGCAATACGCTTCTCAATCTCCTGCTTGGGCAGGGCACCGACTATTCTATCCACCTGCTGCCCATTATTGAAAAGAAGCATTGTCGGGATGCTTTGAATATTATATTTCATTGCTGTTTTGGGATTATCGTCAGTATCCAGCTTGGCTATCTTCAACCTTCCTTTGTATTCGGATGCAAGCTGTTCCAGTACAGGCGCAAGGCTCCTGCATGGACCGCACCATGGGGCCCAGCAATCTACAAGTACCGGGCCGGGGCATGACATGACCTCATTCTCAAAGGTATGGTCTGTTATCTCCACAGGCACTCCGGGGGCAAAATCCATTGAAAGCGGTGCTTTACATTTACCGCATACCGGTTTGTCACCTGTTTTTGAAGCCGGTATCCTGTTTTTAACTCCGCAACCGGGACATTTTATAATTATACTGTCATTTCCCATCGTAATTGCCTTTCATTTGCTGGTGGTCATTTCGGGCTTTTTGCTTCGCGCAGGCCCATTCCTCACTCTTCCGCCTTGTCTTCCCTGCGGGATTGAATTATTGTAGGCCTTAATATTATAATAACGTTTAATCTAAAATCCAGGCGTTTTTCAATATAATGAATTTTATAACTATTATTCTACTTGCCGTTGCTCTTGCTATGGACGCATTTGCCGTTTCAATCGCAAGCGGCATCACTATTAAAGACCTGCGTATCAAACACTCTTTTATTATTGCCTCCTGGTTCGGGCTTTTCCAGGCCATTATGCCGCTTTTAGGATGGTTTGGCGGGATAAAGCTTCAGAGGTTTATTGCCGGGATTGACCACTGGATAGTTTTTGGCCTGCTGCTGTTCATCGGGTGCAAGATGATATATGAGGCATTTCAGATAGAGTCCGTGGAAAACAGGGCCGATCCCATGGACATAGCAGTCATCTTTACTCTTTCTATTGCCACAAGCATTGATGCCTTTGCTGCCGGTGTGAGTTTTGCGCTGCTTAATATAGGGGTTGTTGTCCCGGTAATTATTATAGGCATTATCACATTTATTATGTCCTTTATTGGTGTTTGGATAGGCAACAGAGGAACACATTTTTTTGAGAAAAAAATGGAGGTGGCTGCGGGTGTTGTACTGATAGCCATTGGCCTTAAGGTACTTATAAGCCATCTTATAGCCGGTTGAAAAAATATCTATACTTGAAAGGTTAAATCAGTATGTCACTTGATTTTAAACCGGTTGAGGTTAAAGACAGAGAAATATTCAACAGATATTTCAGGGAGGATCCCCCGGAGATTTCCGAACTTACCTTCACAAACCTGTTCATGTGGCAGGGTCGTTACCATCCTGTCTGGACAGAACTGGATAATGTTCTGTTAATAATCCTAAACCCTGAAGGAACGACTCCCTTTGGACTTCAGCCTGTCGGACCGGGAAATAAAGCCGACGCCCTGGGCATACTGCTGGATTACCTTGCCGGGCAGACCCCGGCGCCGAAAATATGCCGTGCAGGTGAAAAATTTGTTATGGATGTGGTTGATAAGGACAGGTTTTCCTGCCTGCCTGACAGGGATAACAGTGATTATGTCTATTCAACCTTTGACCTTATTCAACTTTCCGGAAGAAAGTATCACCGGAAAAAAAACCATCTGAACCAGTTCATTAAGACCTTCCAGTATGAATATCGTGAACTTGACCTGGAGCTTGTTGAATGTTTCATAGACATGCAGGAAGAATGGTGCAAAATGAGGGAATGCCTTGAAATACCTGATCTTTTATCAGAAGATTATGCTGTACACAGGGCATTGACCCACTTTGAGGACCTTGATTACCGGGGAGGTGCGATTAAGATAGACGGGCGAATAGAAGCCTTTTCGCTGGGAGAGATGTCAAATGAGAATACAGCGGTAATTCATATTGAGAAGGCAAATCCCGACATCCCGGGTCTTTATACAGCAATAAACCAGATGTTCTGCAGTAATGCCTGGGCAGAAATCGAATTTATCAACAGAGAGCAGGATATGGGAGTTGAGGGGCTCAGGAAGGCAAAGGAATCTTATCTTCCTCATCATATGATTAATAAATATACAATAATCAGAAAATAAGCCCTGTTTTACTTAATATGGAGCAAGTTTATTAAGTTTAGTTTTGTTGACATAACTGTCTGTTTTAAGTATGATTTTCATAATATCACTATTTGTTGAAAAGATTATTTTAGCTGTTTTTAAAAAAGCCGAACACATGAAAGAGGAGTAAAAAGTCAGTTTGTTAGTTAACAGATTATGTCTTTTGGCAAAAGAGAAAAATCACTACATTCCAGACAGGCATAAAAGCTGCTAATTATTTTTTTACTTGAACGGTCCCTTACCGGAGTGAATATTATGAATAGTGACTTGAGTGACATAAGGAAAATTCTAATTGTAGATGATGAAAAGGATTTTGTTCTCAGCCTGACAGATATCCTGGAGAACTATGGGTACAATGTTGGAATGGCCCATAATCAGAGTGAGGCCATAGAGGCAATAGAATCCTTTTATGCAGATGTTGTCCTGCTGGATGTCAGGCTCGGCCATGAAAACGGGCTTAATCTTATCACTAAAATTAAAGAAACCTGCCCGAATATTGTCCCCGTCATTATGACAGCTTTTGCCGAAGCGGACACGGCGATTGAGGCATTTCAGGAAGGGGCATATGACTATTTAAGAAAACCCCTGAATCCCCGTCAGCTCCTTAAAACACTTGAACGCTGCTTTGAAAAACTTCAGCTGGAAAGTGAGAAGGAAGCTGTTCAGGAGGCCCTTAGTAATAGGAACGTCGAGCTCGAGGAGATGAATACCCGGCTGAAGGAGAGTGAAGAGCGCTATCGCCTGCTGGTTGAAACAATGAATGACGGCCTGATTATGGAGGACCTGAAGGGGACCATTACATATGTAAACCATAAATTCATGAGAATGATGGGATATGATGAAGATGAATTACTGGGGAAACAGGCATCCGAATTTCTTGATGATTCAAATTTCAGAACCTATTCAAAATATACGGAAGAATGTCATGGCGGTGATATTTCGCCTTATGAACTTACATGGGTTAAAAAAGATGGAACTCTTCTTCCCACCATTGTATCTCCGCAATCAATCCTTGGCCCGGGCGGCCTGCTTAGAGGCAGTTTTGCTGTAATAACAGATATAACCGAAAGAAAAAACGCTGAAGAAGAAAAAAGGAATATGGAACAGCATCTTCAGCAGGCCCAGAAGATGGAAAGTATCGGTACCCTTGCAGGAGGCATATCCCATGATTTTAATAATTCCCTTCAGGCTATAATAGGTTACACTCAGATTCTTATTATGGATAAAACTGAAGACAATCCTGAATATACAAAGCTCGCAAGTATAGAAAGGGCTGCTAAAAGAGCGAGTGAGCTTACCCAGCAACTGCTTGCCTTCAGCAGAAAGGTTGAAAGTAAAATGAAGCCCGTGGATCTGAACAAAGAAGTTAAAGAAGTTAAAAACCTGCTTGAAAGAACAATTCCGAAAATGATCGAGATAGAGCCGGAGCTGGAGAAAAATCTACAGATTGTCAATGCGGATCCTTCACAGATCGAACAGATAATGATGAACCTGGCCGTAAACGCCCGGGACGCAATAGGAGAAGAAGGGAAAATTATAATCCGGACGGAAAATACTGTTCTTAGTGAAAATGACTGTAAAAACCTGCCCGGCCTTGTTCCCGGAAATTATGCAGTCCTTTCAATGACAGATAATGGCAAAGGTATGACAAAGGAGGAATCCGAAAGGATCTTTGAACCTTTTTTTACAACAAAGGCGGCGGGAAAAGGTACTGGGCTTGGATTGTCTATGGTTTATGGCCTGGTAACCAAACACAATGGTCATGTCGCGTGCACCAGTGAACAGGGGGTTGGGACAACCTTTCGGATTTATCTTCCGGCAATAAATCAGGTCGTTCCCGAGACTGCAGATAAAAAAGAAAAGGACATTCCTTCGGGCGGAACCGAAACGGTTCTTATTGTTGATGATGAACCGTTTGTCAGGGAGCTTGGAGAGCAGATACTTTCCAAGTTCGGGTATAATGTTATAGCGGCTTCAGACGGGGAGACAGCCCTTGAGATCTATTTTCAGGATAAAGAAAAGATCTCGCTTGTCATACTGGACCTGATAATGCCCGGTATGGGTGGAAAAAGATGTCTTGATGAATTCATTAAAAAAGATCCGGAAGTAAAGGTCATCATCGCGAGCGGCTACTCTCCGGATGGTGATGCAAAATCAGCCATGGACTCCGGTGCAAAGGGCTTTATCAGCAAGCCCTACAACGTCAAAAACATGCTATCGGAAGTAAGAGGGGTCCTTGATGCCGGACAACAGCAGTAAGCAGCAGGCTGAAAATGTAATTCAAAAAGAAAAACTGGCAATTCTGGCACGGCTTACAGCAACCATCTCACATGATATCAGAAACCCGCTTGGGACTATAAACACATCAATATTTTCAATAAAGACCGCCATTGAAAAAAAACAGCCTGAAAGGATTGAAAGTGCCCTCAGGCTTGCCGAACGCAATATTAAAAGGTGCGATCAAATACTAACCGAATTTATAGATGTTACTCATAAAGTGGAAATCAATACAATGCCAACAAAGATAGATGTATGGATAAAGGGACTCATTGAAGAGCAGGCCTTCCCTCCATCAATAGAAATCATACATGATCTCAATTGTGATCATGCTGTGGCAATTGATCCAGATCAACTCAGGCGCGCCCTGTCCAACATAATCAAAAATGCGTTACAGGCATTAAAAAATAGTAATTCTGCTGAAAATAAACTGACTATCCACTCCTCAATGACAAAAGACGATGTGGTAATTTGTGTATCGGATACCGGGACAGGCATACCTGAAAATGTATTACCAAGAATCTACGAGCCGCTTTTCAGCTCTAAAAGTTTTGGTGTCGGTCTTGGACTTACCGTTGCCAGGGAAATAGTAGAAAAACATGACGGAACAATATCAGTAGAAAGTGAGACAGGTTCGGGAACAAAGGTAACTCTGAAGATTCCTCACGCTCCTGCAGAATAGACCTTCCTGATTTTTATTATTCCTCCGGTTGTTTAACCCCTCTCAGTGCTTATAATTTGTAAAGATATTTTTAGCGCATAAAAAATAACTGAGATGAATCATGGAAAAAAAAGCAAACAGGCTGATCAATGAAAAAAGCCCATACCTTCTTCAGCATGCCCATAATCCTGTTGACTGGTACCCGTGGTGTGATGAGGCATTTAAAAAAGCGGCGGAATTAAACAGGCCTATATTCCTTTCAATCGGATATTCCGCCTGCCACTGGTGTCATGTGATGGAAAAGGAGTCCTTTGAAGATAATGAAGTTGCCGAACTCATGAATAATGAGATGATTGCCATAAAGGTGGACCGGGAAGAACGTCCTGATCTTGACAACATATATATGACAATCTGCCAGATGATGACCCGGAGCGGCGGCTGGCCCTTGACAATAATTATGACTCCGGACAAGGTTCCCTTTTTTGCCGGAACCTATATCCCCAAAAATACACACTTTGGCAGGGTTGGCCTGATGGAACTCATACCGAGAATAAAGGATGTATGGGAAAACAGAAAAAAGGAGGTGCTTGAATCCGTCCGGCAGATTCAGGCGGCTCTGAAAGGGGTCGATGACCTGGCCCCCGGCCCGGGCATGGATGAATCAATACTTGATAAGGCCTTTGATGAGCTTGAGAACAGGTATGATCCTGAAACAGGAGGATTTGGCAGGGCCCCTAAATTTCCCAGCCCCCATAATCTGTTATTCCTGCTCAGATACTGGAAACGCACAGGTAATGAAAAGGCCCTTGAGATGGTTGAGAAAACCCTTTTTTATATGAGCCTTGGAGGAATTTATGACCATGCAGGTTACGGGTTTCACCGCTATTCAACAGACAGGAAATGGCTTTTGCCCCATTTTGAAAAAATGCTCTATGACCAGGCCATGCTCGCCATTGCTTATATTGAGACGTACCTTGCCACAGGTAAAGATGAATACACGTCAACAGCAAAGGAAATATTTACATATGTTCTAAGAGACATGACCTCCCCTGAGGGTGGATTCTATTCAGCAGAAGATGCTGACAGTGAAGGAGAAGAAGGAAAGTTCTATGTGTGGAAAGAAAAAGAATTTATAGAAATCCTTGGAGAAGATGCAGATCTTTTTGTTGATTTATTTAATGTTAAAAAAGAAGGAAATTTTAAGGATGAATCCACCGGAAGAACAACCGGTGATAATATCCTGTATCTTTCAAGATCTCCTGAAGATACCGCCAGGGAATTGAACATATCTGCTTCTGAGCTTGAGGAAAAAATATCATCGGTAAAAGATTTGCTTTTTAAAGAGCGGGAAAAAAGAATTCATCCGGGTAAGGATGATAAAATCCTCACAGACTGGAACGGCCTCATGATCGCGGCCCTTGCCCTTGGCTCAAAGGCCTTTGATGATAAAAAATATGCTGAAGCAGGAGAAAGGGCTGCTGATTTTATACTCACCAAAATGATAAAAGACGACGGCGGACTGCTTCACAGGTACAGGGATAAGGAAGCAGCAATTGATGGAAACGCTGATGACTATGCCTTTTTAATATGGGGTTTGACGGAGCTTTACGAAGCAACTTTTGAAGTAAAATATCTTAAGCATGCTGTCAGGCTGAATGATTATTTTATTTCCAGGTTTCATGATCATGCGAGGGGCGGTTTCTTTTTCACACCGGATGACGGTGAAGACCTGCTGGTTAGAAAAAGGGAGGTCTATGACGGGGCAGTGCCTTCCGCAAACTC
This sequence comes from Desulfobacteraceae bacterium, assembly GCA_050123415.1. GTDB lineage: Bacteria > Desulfobacterota > DSM-4660 > Desulfatiglandales > HGW-15 > JAAZBV01. Next base: position 10,844 of record JASFHE010000156.1, read on the forward strand.
TGTCGCAATGCTTAACCTGATAAGGCTTGCCAGGATGACAGGAAAAACCGAACTTGAGCAATATGCAGAGAAAACCGGTGTTGCCTTTTCAGGGGCAGTACAGCAGATGCCTTCTGCCCATACTTTTATGATGTGTGCAATGGAGTTTACAGTGGGACCATCCTGCGAAGTGGTTATTACGGGTATAGAGGACAGTGATGACACTATAGAAATGATTAAGACACTCGAGCCTCTTGCAAAATTCAATATAATTGTCATTCTGCGAAAAGCCATATTTCATAACTGCTTGAAATTATTAGATCTAACTTTTCGTTGACATGATAAT
>JASFHE010000157.1:0-11159 GCA_050123415.1 Desulfobacteraceae bacterium
CGAGGGAACTCAAGGTTCCAGCCGACAAAGTAAGGGTTATAACTCCGTATGTCGGCGGGGGTTTTGGCGGTAAACTGACTATGCCGATGCTGCAGATTGAATGCAACCTGGAAGCAATTGAGGCTGCAAAGCTGGCAAAGTTAACAGGTAAGCCTGTTCAGGTTGCCTTTGACCGGGCAGAGGAATTCTTTTATGACACATACAGGCCTGCCGCGGTAGTCAAAATAAAATCAGGCATAGACGGATCCGGAAACATGGTTTTCTGGGATTATGATGTATATATGGCCGGTGAAAAGTGCACCGAAGTTTTGTACGATATTCCCCATAATAAGGTGAATGTTTATGGAAGCTGGATGATGCCGCCACCGGGAATCCACCCCTTTCCTGTAGGAACATGGCGCGCGCCGGGCGGTCCCAATAATCTCCATGCAAAGGAACTTCAGATAAGCATCATGGCCGCAAAGGCAGGTATTGATCCCCTGGAATTTCGTCTGAAGAATCTTAAAGATAAAAAAAATGACACAGGTGCTCAAGGTCGCGGCTGACAAATTCGGATATACTCCATCAAAACCGAACAGCGGCAGGGGATACGGCATATCCTGCGGTATAGAGGCGGATACCTATACAGCCCATATAGGCGAGATAGAAGTAGACAAAAAAACCGGACAGATAAAAGTTAAGAGAGTCGTATGCGTATATGATATGGGCCTTTGTGTAAATCCCCAGGGGACTAAAATTCAGATAGAGGGCTGTTGTATCATGAGCCTCGGGTATGCCCTGTCTGAAGGGCTCAGGTTTAGCGATGGCAATATCCTTGACAAAAATTTTGATACCTATGAAATCCCGCGGTTTTCATGGGTGCCTGAGATCGAGACTGTAATACTTAAAAAGGATAATGATCCTCCACATGGGGCCGGTGAACCGGGTGTCATAGGCATGGGAGCCGTAGTAGCAACCGGGGTGTTTGATGCTACAGGTGCAAAACTGCTTGAAATGCCCATGACTCCCAAAAGGGTTAAAGCAGCGCTTGCCAAGGTTTAAATGATATGGATATTAAAAAAAGACTAATAAAGATTCACCTTAGAGGGATTGACATATAAGGAAACAGATGTTGTAGTAGATTTTATAAGGGACAGTGTAGGCCGGCTGGAATTTATGCCAAATGGGGTGAAGTATATCATAATAATACTTCAGGATAATAGATCCAACTGATTACCTTCCGTCACAGCTGTTCTCGTTAGTTTAATGAGATGCAGTCAAAACACCATATTAAAATTTGTCGAAGGTTGAGCGGGATTTCCTAAAGGAGATCCTTCTCGTTCATGTGTAATTATCAGATGTATTATTTTTAGAATAAGGAGATTTACAGTGACAGAAAATAATGGAATGCAATATGAACCGGCATTGTCGGTTAATGAATTGAATCAAAGGGTTATGGCATTAGGGATAAAAAAGGCCAACACGAAGGTGTGGCAGTTATTCTTCCTCGGATTATTGGCAGGATTCTATATAGGTCTGGGCGGCCATGTTTTTCTGGTAGCCCTGCAACAGGGAATGGGAAAGATTGTCGGAGGCGCTGTTTTCAGTGTCGGGCTGGTGCTTGTTGTTATAGCCGGAGCTGAGTTGTTTACGGGTAATATTATTATGTTCGTTAATACGGTTGTATCTCTTTACTCAGTTCCTAAAATTATTAAAAACTGGATTACAGTCTATATAGGTAATTTTATCGGCTCAATTCTTCTTGTGATTATCATATGGGAAAGCGGCCTGCTGGGAACGTCAGAAAGTTTAAATGACCTCGGAACCCTTGCACTGAAAATAGCAAATGCAAAAATGGCTTTACCATTTATGGAGGCATTTCTACGAGGGATTTTATGTAATGTCCTAGTAGTACTTGCCGTCCTTATGGCAACGATGTCCAAGGATATTGTCTCAAAAATATTATGCTGCATTCTTCCGATCATGGCTTTCGTTGCTTCAGGTTATGAACATTGTGTTGCCAATATGTATCTTATCCCTCTTGGGCTTCTGGCCGGGGGCGCTTCCTTTTCCGAACTCGGGGTAATTTTTCATAATATTATCCCTGTCACCCTTGGAAATATTGTGGGAGGGATTTTTATCCTTATTATCCATCCTAACAGGATCAGAGAGCTTAAGTTTATACGCAGAAACAAAGAAGCTATTAAACTCAAGACAATATAATACTTTTTAATAGCTGCCTCACTTTTTAAAGCGGGGTGGCTATTTAAAATAGTTATCCATGTGCAATGGATCATTGTTTTCATCACATAAAATGTTATTCTATATCCATAAGATATCACTAAGAAAAAATCGGATGATATTATTTTATCAAATTTCATTCATTTTATTTACTTGACATTAAAGTTAAGGTGCTTTACTATTATAAATATGGAAACAAAAGAGGAACTCATAAAACATACCATACAGCAGCTTTTACAGGTTGCAAGAAAGTATTCCCGGATTGAAGAACTTCCAATATATGTTGATGAAGGGATAGAAATTACTACTGCTGAGGCACATACTATCCAGGCAGTCGGAGAAGGTAAACTTGTGAGGGTTATGGATATTGCAAACCGGTTTGGAATTTCAAAGAGCGCTGCATCCCAGATGGTAGCAAAGCTTATAAAAAAAGGCTTTCTGGTGAAAGAACAGTCTCCGTATAATAACAAGGAATACCCGTTATCTTTGACAGAAATTGGCAAAATGGCTTTTAATGCTCATGAAAAATTCCATGGGAAAGATATGGCTGACCTGATAAAGCATCTTGATTCATTTTCTTTATCACAGATATCGACAATATCAGTGATGCTGGAAGCAATTGCAAATATTATGGAGCAGCGTCTCGCAAAAAAAGGGAAAAATTAAATTTTTTTGGCCTTAAGGTTAAGGCGCTTAACCATGAAGTGAGGAGAATAGCATGAGAACTTTAAAAAATACTTTGGTTGATTTCGCGATTCATCACTATAAACTGGCCACATTGATAATGGTGATTTTTACATTTGTAATGTGTGCCTTTTTTCCTCTGGTCAATGTTGATACTGATCCTGAGAATATGCTGCCCGCCAATGATCCTGAGCGTGTTTTTCACAATAAAATGAAAAAACAGTTTGCCCTTAGTGAGACCATTGTAGTGGGGATTGTTAATAAAACAGATAAGGACGGTGTTTTTAACCCGGACACCTTAAAGCGGGTTTATAAATTGACGGAATTTGCCAGGACACTTCGCTGGCAGGATGAGGGAAATCCTGATAAATTTTCCGGAGTTGTTGAAGTGGATATGCTCGGGCCTTCGCTGATAGACCACATGACCCAGGGCGCACCTGGTGAAATCAAATTTGATTGGTTAATGTCCACTCCACCGGAGACAAGAGAAGAGGCACTGATGATCCGTGAAAAGGCCTATTCCAACCCGATGTTAAAGGGAAGAATGTTTTCGGAGGACGGGAAAGTTATCTGTATATACCTTCCTTTAACTGACAAGCATTTGAGCTATCGAATCAATACGGAACTCAATAAGGTTATTGGACAGATGGATGGTGATGAAGAGTATCACATAGCCGGAGTGCCTGTAGCTGAAGTGGCAATCGGTGTAGAGATGTTCTCGCAGATGTCCGTAGGATCACCTCTTGCTATGGCTGTAATTCTGGGGCTTTTACTGCTTTTTTTCCGGAAATGGCGGCTCGTAATACTTCCCATGATTATTGCAATGTTTTCTGTCATGTCCACTATGGGGATGATGATAGCGCTTGGTTTTGATGTCCATATTCTTAGTTCAATGATACCGATTTTTTTAATGTGCATAGGAACTGTCAGTTCAATACATATCCTGTCCGAATTTTTTGATTCATACACAAAGGATAAGGGGCGTAAAGAGACGATTAAGGAGGTAATGAATACATTATTCATTCCTATCCTCTATACATCCCTGACCACTGCTGCAGGTTTTGCTTCACTTATATTTACGCCTATTCCTCCTGCCCAGGTTTTCGGAGCCTTCCTGTGTATAGGAGTTATGATTGTATGGCTGTATACGATTATTTTTGTTCCTGCCTATATCATGATGATACCCGAGGGCAAGCTTGAAAATTTTGGAATGTCCGCACATCAGAAAAAGGACAAAAACATACTTAGCAAGATTCTGAAGAACACCGGCAACCTGACATATAATCGCGGGAAATTAGTCCTCGTAATATTGGTAGCAGTTATTGCAGTAGGGGTCTGGGGTACAACACAGATAAAGGTTAATGATAACTACGCAAAACGTTTTGCAGACAGCCATCCTATCCGCAAGGCAGATATAGCATTGAATGACCATCTTGACGGGACCTATACTGCATACCTGATACTGGAAGGGAATAAGCCGGATCAATTCACGAAAGAACAGATACAAAAGGTATACAATGGCCTCATTGACTATGCCGATAATATCAAAGCTGAATTCATGGATGCTCCCAGGCTTGCATTGGGCATTTCACAAAAATTACCTGAACTGGCCGGACAAAACAGGAGCTATGAGGATTTTCTGGCTTCGGTTATCGGATATATTGATGAAAAGTCAGATCTTTCGACCGACGATGAATTTTATGCATATGATGAGCTTAAGGGTTTTATAGGGCTTGAAAAAGAAAAATTAAAAATATTCAAACGGCCGGAAATCCTGAAGTACATTGAGTCAATGCAAAATAGTATTAAAAAATCAGGCGTGGTCGGAAAAAGCACGTCTCTTGTTGATGCTGTATCAAAGGTCAACCAGGAGATGATTGACGGAAGGCCGGAAAATTATCGTATTCCTGATACCCTGCAGGGAGTTGCAGAGTGCTATTTTCAGTATCAGCAGGGGCATCGGCCCCATGATTTGTGGCACATGGTAACTCCCGACTATATGAGTACGAATATATGGGTACAAATAAACAGTGGAGACAGCAGCGCCATACAAAAAACTGTCAGAACTGTTGATGAGTATATCAATCAAAATCCACCGCCGGTTGAAATGACCCATCGTTGGGCAGGTTTGCATTATATCAATCTTGTATTATCGGAAAAACTTATCCCGGCCATGCTTCGTTCATTCCTGGGGAGTTTTATTGTTGTGTTTATAATGATGTCTTTTCTTTTCCGGTCTATCCGTTGGGGATTACTGTGCATGCTGCCGCTTATCATTACAGTTTTAACAATATATGGAATTATCGGCATTTTCGGAAAAGATTATGATTTGCCTGTTGCTGTCCTTGGTGTATTGGCGCTCGGCATGGCCGTGGACTTTGCCATTCATTTCCTGCAGCGTGCACGTGGAAAATATGATCAAAAAGGCTCCTGGAAAGAGGTAAACACCGAAATGTTCGGCGAACCTGCCCGTGCGATAAGCAGGAACGTGCTGGTGATCGCAATCGGGTTTCTGCCCCTGCTTGTGGCAACGCTGGTGCCTTATAAGGTAATGGGCATCATGCTGTTTGCCATCATGACTCTTTCGGGAATACTCACACTGCTTGCTTTGCCAGCTATGTTGACGGTAGCCCAAAATTACTTCTTTAAAACAAAAGGGGCGAAGGTGAAATGAATCATGATTGATATTAATAGATTGAACTTAAAAGGAGGTACAAAATGAGAATATTAATATTTGTTTTTTTTATGGAACTTTTTACAGGCAACGCCTTTGCTGATGTAAATATCGTTGCTTTAAAAGTAGATGAGATCATACAGAGAGCAAACCATATGGCGTTATATCAGGGTAAAGACATGAAGGGTAAAGTAAAAATGGTGATCAAGGACAGGCAGGGCAGAATCCGGGAAAGGGAGTTCAACATGCTTAGAAAAAACGCGGATGATCATGACAGAAACCAGATGTTTTATACCTATTTCCAGTCACCTGCTGATGTCCGCAAAATGGCATTCATGGTACACAAGCACGCTATGCTGGACAAGGATGATGACCGTTGGCTTTATATGCCCAGTCTTGATCTTGTCAAACGAATTGCTGCCGGAGACAAGCGTACCAGTTTTGTGGGGTCGGATTTTTTATATGAAGATATCTCGGGACGCAGCCCTGAAGAAGATGTTCATGAATTGATCGAGACAACGGATAAACATTATGTCATTAAAAATATACCTAAAAGGCATGATAATGTGGAATTTGAATACTATACAGCCTATATCGATAAAAATACCTTTTTACCGGTTAAGATGGAATTCTTTAAGAAGGACAGACAATTATACAGGGTTATTGAAAACAGGAAAACAGAAAAAATCCAGGCCAGAGAAGAAGGCAAACAGGTTATCTATACGACAGTTACAATATCAGTCGCAAGTGATCTGGAAAGTGGCAGCAGCACTGAAATGATATTTTCCGACATGAAATACAATATCGGTCTCAAGGATGATATTTTTACAGAGAGATATCTGAGGAGGCCCCCAAGGGATGCAATAAGATGAAAGAAACAACAAATATAAGATTAATAACAATTATAAAGTTTCTGCTTGTGATTTTATTTTTAAGTCCTGCCCTGTTTGCAGAAGAAGGAGATTCCTATTCTTTCTTTGACAGCTTTTCTCCTGTTGAAATAAACGGCTTTTTAGAGGTCAGGGGAGGTTATCGCACACAGGATGATCCCTATGAAAAAGATGCATCTGTAGGGGAAGCAAGGTTACAGGCAGAATTTTTCACCTATACGGACTGGGCGGAATTCAAGTACAAAGGGGATGTCTGGGCGGATGGAATTACGGAAAGAGGTGAATACGACACCCGGGAGGCCTGGATTTTCTTAAGACCTGCCGATTTAATGGATGTCAAGATAGGCCGGCAGGTCCTTACCTGGGGCACCGGAGACCTGGTTTTTTTGAATGATCTGTTTCCAAAGGACTGGCAGTCTTACTTTATCGGCAGGGATAAGGAATACCTGAAAGCGCCGTCTGATGCCTTAAAGGTAAGCTTTTTTATGAACCTGGCAAATATTGATCTGATCTACACACCGAAGTTCGATCCTGATCGTTATATAACAGGAGAATACATATCTCATTGGAACGGCAATGTGAAAAGGCTGGTGGGCCGGGATTTAATCGATACAGCAAATAAACCTGATGAATGGTTTCAGGATGATGAGATTGCCGTACGAATATACAGGAATATAAGTAATTATGAACTGGCCGTATACGGGTATCTGGGTTACTGGAAGAGGCCCGGAGGGCAGGACACTTTAGGAATATCCATTTTCCCCGAACTGAATGTGTATGGCGCAAGTGCCCGTGGACAGATAGGGTATGGGATCGGCAATATTGAAATTGCATACTATCATTCGTCGGATGATAAAAACGGTTCAAATCCCTCAATCGATAATTCAGAAATGCGCTACCTGATAGGTTATGCACAGGAACTGGCAAAGGATTTTAACGCAAGTCTTCAATATTATCTTGAATATATGCTGGATTACAATGAATACCTGGCAAACCTGTCAGATGGTCCGATTCGCGATGAGGACAGGCATGTTATAACATTGCAGTTAACAAAACTTCTTATGAACCAGAACCTGGATCTCTCACTATCTTCCTATTATTCGCCAAGTGACCGGGATGCCTATCTTCGTCCGCTCGTTTATTATAAATACAACGATAAAATAACAATGGAAGCAGGTGCAAACATCTTTTTTGGAGAAGAGAGTCATACTTTTTTCTCCCAGTTTGAGAACAATACAAATATCTATACAGCGGTAAGGTACAGTTTTTAATAAAGGAGAAACAATATGATAACAGAGTTAAAGGAATACTGGAGTCAATTAAGGCCTGGTTTTAGTCCCATAGATTAATTATAAAAAGGTAAATAAAATGAATAATGAGTTTTCCAGGAGTTCCTTCGCTCAAGGGAAGATGAGACGCAGACGAGGACCAAGCAGTTTTTGGATGCATAACCCGGAAGTCGTATTTAATTCACTTGCACTTAGACCCGGGGACTATATTTTGGATATAGGCTGCGGTCCCGGTAATTATTCCATCAAGGCGTCAGAGATAGTGGGTGATTCGGGGATGGTGTACGCTATTGATAGAGATCGAATAATGATTAAAGAGCTTGAAACAATAGCATTTGAAAGAGAGATATTAAATATCAATACAATTCAGGCTGATATTACGAAGTCTTTACCTGTAACTGATAGCAGTATAGATCTATGTTTTATTTCCACAGTGCTCCATATACCTGCTGTGTCGAAAAATATACCTGCCCTGTTCAATGAAGTATGCCGGGTCCTGAAACCGGGCAAACGTCTTGCAATCATTGAATGCAAGAAAGAAGAAATGCCATTCGGCCCCCCCTTAGATATGAGATTATCTCCGACTGATATCGAAAACTTCACTCAAGGATATGATTTTAGAAAATTGAGCCTGGTGGATTTGGGTTACAACTATTTAATTCAATTTACCTTTAATCCAAATGGATAAGTAATATGATCAGACATATTAATATTAAAGAAACAGACAGGAACTCGATGTATCAGAGACACTGCCAAAAATATCAAACAGGAGAAGTAGATATTAGCCACAGCGACTTACATGGTGAATCGATTTTTAAAGATATCAGCATTCGGCCCGGGATCAAAATGATCATTGCCAATCAGGAGTGTCATCGAAATCTTCAAATGGATTATGATATATACAATGCGCCTGTAAGTTTTTGCTACAGTTTATCCCAGCAGGTTCGTTGTACTATGAACAATGGTTTTGGTGGAAAAATGTGACGGAAAGATTACCAAAAGAGAGCGTGCTCGCATATTTACCAAAAACACATGGAGTTATGGAAATAATGCCGGATAGAAGGATCGAAGGTGTATCAATCCATTTTAATTTACATGTTTTCAATGAATTATTTAATGAAATTCCTCAGTGTTTAAAGGATCTTTATTCGGTTTATGGTGATTCAACGGATAAACACTTTTACCATCAATCCGGATTTAATGGTGAGACTTTTTTTGTACTTAAACAGGTCCTGGAGTGCCCCTATGAGGGTGAAACTCGAAGACTGTTCTACGAGGCCAAATCTCTGGAGCTTGTGGCCCTTAAACTTGCCGAAATGGGGCAAAAAAATCCCATAAAATTATCCGAGTTGAGCCGCAAGGATCTGGATCGGACAAGAGAGGCATATAATATCCTGCTGACAAATCTTGACCATCCTCCCAGCCTGATCGATTTGGGTCGTCTTGTGGGGACAAACCGCAACAAGCTGAACCGGGGTTTCAGGGAGATATATGGTGACACGGTATTTAATGTACTGCGTAACGCCAGAATGGCAAGGGCATGGTCGCTTTTGGAAAAGACCGATCTCAGTCTATCCGAAATTGCTTTTTCCGTGGGATACAACAACCAGGCCAATTTTACTACTGCTTTCAGAAAACAATTTGGAAAAACACCTAAAACAGTGCGCCGGGATATCCTGTTAAATCGTTTCCCAACCAAGCCAAAACCAGTAAGAAGATTCATATATAATCAATAAATCCGTTTACTCTAGTTTCATAACTGCCATTTCCTTTAAAAAAAGCATATTAACATTCCGGATTTCCATAATATTAAGCAGATTTTCCAGATATACTGCCTCTTTTAAAACATCGATAATTGTCTGGTTGTGTGCCATACCTCCCGCAAATGATACGGGCCTTTGAATCGGCTGTCTTTTTATTACTGCCACCCGATAGTTCTTGACCATTGCATATGCAAGGCCAGGCAAAATGTCTTCGAGTGGGATGCCTTTCCTTCTATCAATACGACACTAATCGATGAATATCCGATGTCAATTCCTATACTATATATTCTTTCTCTCCAATATGATTGCTTTGGTATGTAAATTTTTCTGAAGGGTCCCTATTCCTATAATTTTGTCTTATTAGGAGTACATATTTATTTATGTTTAAAACAATTGATACAGGATTATTTCTTATTCTATTGAGTAAAATCACACAATAATTTGGGATCCATAATAGATAGTGCATATTCCAAAAGACAGCAAAATCAGGGATAATATATATTAAGATATATATTAAAATGAAATATACTGATAATTTGTTGAGGTTTTTAAAAAATGGAATTTATTAAATACAGATTAATCGGGATTGCAGCCTGCGTTGTGATCGAAACCCTATTCCCCTATAAAATATGGGCCATGGACCTTGAAGCGATAAAATCCGAATACATGGGCACATCCTATCATTATGCAAGGGAAACCGGAGGGCTCTTTAAAAATTCCGATTATGTTAATTATGAAAGCCGACAATTAAGGTTTTTCACAGGAAAAAATATTTTCGATTCATGGCAAATGGAATGGGAGTTTGTTATTGCAAATGTCATGGAACAACGTGATACGAAGAAAGATGAAATGTTATACGACTTGTTACGCTTTGATCAATTCAGTTTTTTTACCGGCCTTTCCGCCGGTATAGGATACTTAAGTAAGCCGTCAGGTTACAATGGACTTGCTGATAAAAATCCCTTTGGGCTGATCGAAGGCAGGCTGGGGATCGCCTACAAAATAAATCGTAAATATTTTCTAAGGGCACAGATCGGTTTATGGCATGTTTCTTCAGTTTTTGGCAGTGATCAGGGGCATAATAATTGGGATTACAGTCTGCAATTAGGATATCGATTTTAAATAAACTTCCATAGTTAAAGAAAGAGAAAATGTCAGGTTAGATATTGAGCCTTTCAAAAATATTTTTTATCTGGTTCTTCCTGAGCGGGAACGTGCCCCTATAATAAATATGTGCAGCAATCAATAAAAAAAGTGCGTATATCAAAAGACATTAACAGTAAGATGATTGTAATAAGCTACATTCCTAATCGGGATATAAAACATGATGACGCATTCCCGAATAAAAAAACAATTTATGCAATATTCGGCTGAAGCCGAATGGATATGCCTTTGAAAAGGTAAAAATGAGACCTTTGCCTGGAGTAATAAGTATCAACCTAATTACTTTTAATATTAAAATATCATAACAAAGTTAAATGCCAATGTCGGGTCAAAACCCAATTTTAGTTATGCTGATTTTGAACAGTTTGTTTTAAACATTCTAATGATATCAGAGTGTTATTGTAGTATAAATTTATCTTGGCACTACCGGTTTCTTATTTAACCATGATTAGATTTCCATGATTGTCGGAGGTAA
>JASFHE010000158.1:0-11149 GCA_050123415.1 Desulfobacteraceae bacterium
CAGTTTCTTGCATATTATTGTGCCTTGCTACTGAAGAGAGACATTGATAAACCAAGAAACCTGGCAAAGAGTGTAACTGTTGAATAGAAATTTGAATCAAACCTGATGACAGCATCGGTAATCCCGGAAAGGAACAGGCTGGCTGTAAGTACAGTTAAACTTACGTCCGGAACAATCCTTTCTCCCTTCTTTAAAATAGACATCAGGGGAATAGACAATATTCCTGAAAAAGAATCATTTGTTTTACTTCCCGGGCATCAACGCCGGGAAGATATCCCCCTGATTGCCATATCAAAAATGAATAAACAATGTAATAGGGGTAAATAATGTCAGATGATATAGTTTTTAAAAAAATCGATAATTACAGGGATGGAATAATAACTTTCCAGTCAGAGTTGACATCACGTGTGGCATTATGCCCGGAAAACGGCGGAACAGGAGAACACGAAAAGGCCGAATATCTGAAAAAGAGGCTTAAAGACATGAAGCCTGACAATCTGCTCGAGATTAATGCCCCTGATAACAGGACCCAGGATGGATACAGGCCGAATATAATAGCCAGATGGGGAAAAGATGAAGCTAAACCTGTCGTTTGGGTTTTAAGCCATATGGATGTTGTGCCTCCCGGGGATTTGTCGTTATGGGACAGTGATCCATATAAGGTAAGAGTGGATGGTGACAGGATAATAGGAAGGGGAGTTGAAGATAACCAGCATGGTATTGTTACTTCCTGTCTCGCCTTAAAGACTGTTCTGGAATCCGGCGCGGAACATAACAATGTTGGGCTCATTATGGTAGCAGACGAGGAGACAGGCAGTAAATATGGCCTGGACTACATAATAAAAAACCATAAAGATCTATTTAAAGCCAGTGATCTGATGATAGTGCCGGACTGGGGTGCAGATGATGGATCAATGATAGAAATATCCGAGAAATCCATGCTGTGGCTTAAATTTGTTGTGAAAGGCAGACAATGTCACGCAAGCACACCCGAAAGGGGAAATAACAGCCTTTTTGGCACTGCGAAGCTCATCCTTGAGCTTGATCGATTGAAAAAAGAATATGACTTAAAAGATGATCTTTTTTCACCGCCTGTTTCTACCTTTGAATCTACAAAGATAGAAGCCAATGTGCCAAACGTTAACACAATACCCGGTAAAGACGTGTTTTATATGGATTGCCGGGTGCTCCCGAATTATAAAACCGATAAAATTCTCAAGTCAGTAAAGGAAATAACCGATAAGGTCGGTGAAGAATTAGATCTTAATATTTCAATCGAGACAGTAAACAGAGAGGATGCATCCAATCCGACTCCGCCCGATGCCCCTGTTGTAAAGGCGTTAGCAAGGGCAATAAAGAAGGTAAAGGGAGTTGATGCCTCAACTATGGGGATAGGCGGCGGTACAGTCGCGGCCTTCTTCCGCAGGGCCGGATTCAATGCAGCGGTCTGGAGTACCTGTCTTGATGTTGCCCATCAGCCAAATGAATATTGCAGAATAACGGATATTATAGAGGACACAAAGGTGTTCGCTTCAATTTTTCTGGATGACAGTATTGAATAAAAAAGATGAAGATCGAATAACTGGCCTGCTTAATGAGGGTGCGGAGACAAATGTATATCCCGGTGCAGTACTGCTGATCGCGCGGGGAGGTAAGGTTCTATATTTAAAGGCAACCGGGATCTTATCAACAGTATCTCCGCGGATAGAAACAAAGACAAACAGCATATATGACCTGGCGTCATTAACAAAACCATTGGCGACGACAGTTGCCATTATGGGGTTGGTGGACCGGGGGATTATCCATCTTGATAATAGGCTGGATGAAATATTACCGGATCCTGTTTCTGATGATAAAAAAGATATTTCAATCCGTTTGCTGTTATGTCATTCATCAGGCCTTCCGGACTGGAGACCTTATTATTCTGAGCTGATGAAGTATGATCATGATGACAGGAAAAAAAAATTAAGACAATGGATTTTAAAAGAGCCGCTTGTTTATCATCCCGGCACAGATTCGAAATACAGCGATCTTGGTTTTATGCTGCTTGAGTGGATAATCGAAGAATCCTCAAAAATGAAAATGGATGAACTTTTATCTGAATACTATTTCAAACCGTTAAAGCTGGATCGTTTTTTCATGATTAATAAAATGGCTTTATTTAGCCCCGGTGAGATAGCCGCAACAGAAGAATGCCAGTGGCGAAAAAAAGTTATACATGGTCAGGTGCATGATGAAAACGCCTTTGCTCTGGGAGGTTATTCCGGTCATGCCGGTCTATTTGGGTGTGCGGAAGATATTTTTATACTAATTAATATGTTAAGGGAGCATTATAATTCCGAAAGATTTGATTTTTTCAGGCCTGAAACAGTGCAAAAGTTTTTAAGCAGACAAGTTGTCTATGCTAACAGTACCTGGGCGCTTGGCTGGGATACTCCCTCACTTGAAGGATCAAGCTCCGGAAGATATTTTTCTGCCAAAAGTATCGGCCATCTTGGTTTTACCGGGACTTCGGTATGGATGGATCTGGAGAAGGACATAATGGTTATTTTCCTGTCCAACCGTGTGCACAGGACCAGAGAAAATACAAAAATCAGGCTCTTCAGGCCAGAGCTTCATAATCTCATTATGGAGAGTATTGTAGATAAAAAAGCTAAAATTGAATCGGTTTGACATTATGTTATTTTGCCTGTTATATTAAAAACTTATTATAACATTCAGGAAAAAAAAGAGTCAGCTGTATTATTGCTGATATTATTCGAGGAGACAGCTAAAAAATGGAAATTAAAAGTTCAAATATCAAAAAGCAGTGCTTGGGATTACTAACGGTTCTGATTATTGCAGTATTTGTCGCCGGATGCGGAAGTAAAGAAGAAAAGATGGAGAAGCATCTGGCAAAGGCAAAGGAATATATTGCCAATAATGAACTGAAAAAGGCAGTAATTGAACTAAAAAATGTGATCCAGTTGGAACCAAAAAATGATGCTGCCTATCTTGAACTTGGTGAAACCTATTTGAAATTGAAACAGGTAAGAGAAGCCTTTCAATCATTTTCGAATGCTGTTTCGATTAATCCTGAAAACCTTGAGGCTCAATTGAAGGTAGGACAGATTCTCCTATTGGGAAAACAGACAAAAGAGGCAAAGGAAAAAGCTGAGCTGGTACTCGCCAAAACTCCTGATAGTATAGAGGCCTTGAGTTTACTCGCCGGGGCCTACATTCGGGAAAAGGACCCGGATTCTGCATTATCAACACTACTGAAGGCCACTGAAGTAGACCCCTCCAACTTTAATACACAGATATCACTGGGCCGGGTATATTTGCAAAAAAAGGATCTGGAAAATTCTGAAAAGTCATTTCAGGCGGCCAAAAAACTGGAGCCAAAGGACAGGGTGCCCTATGTAGAGCTTTCAAGAATCTACGGGATAAAAGGTGAGTGGGAAAAAGCAGAACAGCAGTTACTTGAGATGGTAGACGCGGTTGATTCCAAATATCAGAGTCTGAATGTCCTGGCCGGATTTTACGAGAGCAGAAAAAGGACCGACGACGCTGAAAAGCAGTATTTAAAAGCTGTTGAGCTTGCACCCGCAGAAGATGTAGTCCCTCTCATGAATCTCGGCGCCTTTTATGCCCGTCAAAAATCATATGAAAAGGCCCTTGAGTCCCTTGAAAAAGCCCATTCAATTAAAAAGGATGACAATAATATATTAATAAGTATTGCGCGGCTGCATTTTGACTTTTCTAAATTTGATGCTGCCGGGGAAACCGTTGATAAGATACTTCAAACCGACTCAGGTCATATTAGGGCCAATTATCTCAAGGGCAGGCTCTATCTTGCAAAAAGAGATTTTGACAATGCCCTGGAGAGATTTGAGGTTGTGCTAAGGGATCAGTCGGATAATGCGGCAGCTCATTATTTTAAGGGCTTATGCCTTATCGGTAAAAAAGAACTTCCATTGGCGAAAGGCAGTCTCCTGAAAGCTGTTGAACTTAATCCCAAACTTGTGGAAGCCAGGCTGATTCTTGCAGATTTTTTTATAAGAGAAAGGGATAAAGAACTCGCGAGAGAACAAATAGATAGTGTTCTGGAAATCCTGCCTGAAAATGTTCAGGCGTTAACGCTTCTCGGAAACCTAAAGATGCTTGAAAGGGACGCAAAGGGTGCTGAAGAGGCATATAAAAAAGTGATTGAACTGACTCCGGACAGCGCTTCAGCATTCATGAGGTTAGGCACGCTATATAATTTGGCCGGAAAGTCAGAAGAAGCAAAAAAGAATTTAGCCAAAACAATGGAACTCGATCCAAAAAATATATCTGCCCTTGGTATGCTGGTTGGCATACATGTTAAGGAGAAAAATTATAAAAAAGCAATGGATCTTTGTGCCGGGTATAAAAATAAAAACAGTGACAACAAGTCGTTACTGGCCAGAGTTGAATATTTGCAGGGTAATATATTTTTACAACGGGAGAAATTTAAAGAGGCCAGGACGTATTTTGAAAAAGCTATTGAAATAGAACCGAATCTTCTTGCTCCCTATGAACAGCTTGCAAAGCTTTCCATGCGTGATAAAAATTATGAAGAAGCAATTTCCAGTTATGAGACAATATTAGCAAAAAATCCGAACTTTCTGGCAGGCTATATGGCTGTAGGAACCATTTATGACCAGCAGGGGAAGAGCGAGAAGGCCGAAGAATATTACAGAAAGGCATTAAATGTTAATAAGGATTTTGGCCCTGCTGCCAACAACCTTGCCTGGAAGCTCGCTGAAAAAGGGGAGAATATTGACGAGGCCCTCAATTATGCAAGAATCGCAAAGGAGCAGATGCCTAAAAATCCATCGGTTATGGACACACTGGGGTGGATATATTATCTCAAGGGAGGCTATTTGACTGCAATTACCGAACTTCAGGATAGTGTTGAACTTGTTCCGGATAATGCCATAATTAATTATCATCTGGGGCTGGCATATTATAAAAATAATAACCCGGACGCGGCAAGTGAATATCTTAAAAAGGCGCTGGAACTGGATTCGGAATTTAAAGGAGCTGATGAAGCGAGAAAGGTTTTAGAAGAGATTAAAAACGCACAGTGATCAGTATTTATTTCTAAATACGCCTTGTAATATGATATGAAAAGTTTTCCTTTTAAAATACTTTTTTTTTGCATCTTTTTACCTCCGGTATTCTATGTATTTACCCTTAACGGGCTTGAAATATATCTGCAAAAAAGAGCATCAATAAAGATTGACGAGACAGTCATTCAGAATGTCAGTGAATTATATGAAGGAAGGCATTCCATAAAAGAGGAAGTAACTCGAAATATCGGTATTTATCTCAGCAATAAATCATTATGGTACAGTTTGGGGATAAGCACTGACATCATTGTTAAAACAAAAAATAACAGAATTTTATATCCTGCACAGCTAAGCGAGGTTCATGATGAGTTTCAGCAGAGTTCGTCATATGATACTAATTACATGGATATCGCGGATGAAAATTATAAGATATTGAATGACGGCCTGGTGAAGATTGTCGAGGTCAGGATAAGGCAGAACAGCTGGCTGTCAAACGGAATACTTGTTTTTTATATTGTAATAGCCCTGTCAATTCTCAAATTTTTCATCAAAAAAAGCATAAAACACGGTGAAGAAATAGAAGAAGAACATATTAAGAAAATAGAGAAATTGTCAGATAAACTTTTTTCATATGAAAATGAGTTAGCAAAGATAAAAGATAAAGAGAAAAGTTATTCTGAGGATATCGGAAAATTAAATAAGGAGAAGGAAACACTTTCATCGGATATAGATGAACTTCTGGAAGAAATGGAAAGACTGGAAGATGGCCTTAAAACACAAAAAGAGTTAAGAGAAAAAAGAGAGAATGAAATTAAAACACTTAAGACTGAAATCGAAAATATCAGATTGAAGAGTGAAAAGCCAAAAAAGAAATCGAAAAAGCAAGAGATAGCTGATAAAAGATTCAGAGTATTATATAAAAATCTTACATTTACTGATAAGGCAATAGACGGTTTTTTATCCCTTTCCGAAGAGTTTCAACTAAAAGCGGAAGAAATAATCCACAGGATTAACGAGGACGACTCAACTGTCAATATCAGAAGAAAGGTCTTCAGCAAAGGGGGGAAAATAAACGTTCTTGAAGTTGATTTTGCCTATTCAGGAAGGATCTACTATCAAAAGGAAAAAACAAAAAGCATAATCGCAGCAATCGGCACAAAAAAAACACAATCACAGGATCTTGCTTTTTTAGAAAGAGAATATACATAGATACGGATTTCAAACCCATCTCAACAGAAAAACGCAGAAAAAGGAACAATAAAATGGGGACAGAAGCAAAAACGATTTTAATAATTGAAGATGATCTTGATGTCTTGTCTGCCTTTGTAAAACATTTTAAATACCTTGGATATGATGTGATTATTGCGACAGACGGCATGGACGGGCTAAAAAAAATAGATGCCGGCGGATACGATCTGGTTATAACGGATATTGTAATGCCATTTGTAAGTGGCGTAGGTGTTGTTACGACTCTGAAGGAAAAGAAACCGGAAATTCCGGTAATAGCTATTACCGGTTATGGAAAAGAACCTGAGGCGGCAGCTATGGAAAAAAAGGCAGACATCGTTTTGCCCAAGCCGGTGAAAATGGCAGTATTGAAAGAACATGTTGAAGCTCTGTTAAAAGTATAGACTGTAAATAATTATGTTAAAATTATTTTTTTTAAATGGAGATAAAAAGGGTGAAAGCCTTGATGTTCAGGGAAGTACCGTATATATCGGTAGACTGCCTGATAATGATGTCCAGATTACCGATAGGACAGTATCAAGGAAACATTTAAAGGTGACAGTCGATGGCAGTAAATTCATCCTCAGAGATTTAAGAAGTAAAAACGGGACGTTTCTTAAAGGACAGCAACTTCTTCCTGACATGGATTATGAGATAGACGAAGGTACGCCCTTTGCGGTAGGAAATATTGCATTGTCCCTTGGAGTAAAATCAACCGAGTCTGTTTTCAGCCCCCGTGAAATACTGGACCTTTCGTCACAGTTTTCCAGTACCGCCATGTTTACAGCTTTTAGAGACCGTCCAATGACGCCTCCCAAAAACATGGATTTTCTCTTTAAAATTTCCAACATTATTAATCAGTCTCTTGATATTAACGAAATAATGCAGAAAGTCCTGGATTATCTTTTTGAATTGCTGAAAAGGATAGACAGAGGATTCGTTATCCTTGTTGACGGCGAGACCGGCGAGTTTACCAATGTAATATCACGTATTGCCAAATCGGTAGATGACGGATCAATGTCGTACAGCTACAGTAAAACAATTGTTGATGCTGTTATCAGGAGCGGCAAGCCTTTAACAATACTTGATACCTTTGGCCAGGAAGAAGCCGATATTTCCGAGAGCATGGAAATGATGCATGTCAAGTCAGTCATGTGTGTGCCTCTTGTATGTAAAGAGAAAGTTCAGGGAGTATTGTATGTCGATTCAGTAAAGATCCCCTATGGATTTAGAGAAGAAGACCTTGCCCTTGTTACGGCATTATGCAGTACGGCGGCAATCGCCATTGAAAACGCCTCACTTTACCGAAATCTTGAATCTGTTGTTGAAAAACGAACCAGTGAACTCAATGATGCTGAAAAAATGCTCAGTGAAAGTGAAAAACGTTTCAGGGCCATGTTTAATAATCTCAGCAGCGGCGTAATTATATTAAAGGTAGTAGATGACGGGAATAATTTTTTGATACTTGATATCAACCGGGCAGACTCAAAAATTGATAGAGTAAATAAAAAGAATGCCATAGGCAGAAGATTTCTTGATGTTTTTCCTGAGATTGAGAGCACCGGTTTTATGGAAAAATTGACAAAGGTCTGGAAAACAGGAAAAGCGGAAAAATGTTCCATAATTGTAGAAAAAGATGAAAACAAAAAAAGCTGGAGGGAATATTATATTTATACCCTTCCTGATAACGAACTTGTGGCTATTTTTGATGATGTAACCGAAAAAAAACAGGCGGAGTTCGAGCAAAAGGCCCTCCAGGAGCAGCTTTTTGCCGCCCAGAAAATGGAATCCATAGGCGCGTTCGCGGGCGGGACCGCGCATAATTTCAGGAACATCCTTCAGGCAATATCGGGTAATGTTGAATATCTTGAAGTTGTTTATGGTGATAAACCCGAAGTGAAGGAACTGACAAAGAATATCTATGGTTCCATCGACAGGGGAGTTGGCTTGATCAACAATCTCCTGCATTTTGCCAAGCAGGGTTGGAAACTTGAGATGGAAGAACTTGACCTTGCCGAAGTTGTTATGAGGATACATGAAATAGTTGAGAAGGTTTTCAATAAAAATATCAAAATCAAAATGATACTGGAAGACGGCCTTCAGGTAAGAGGGAATTCTTCTTTACTCAGCCAGGCGTTCATGAACCTGTTTACAAACGCCAGGGATGCAATGCCCAACGGCGGAGATCTTACTGTAAAAGCGAAGAAGGTAAATAACAGGGTCATCGCATATGTCAGCGACACCGGACATGGTATTGAAGAAGAAGTAATAGATAAGATATTTGATCCCTTTTTTACATTAAAGGAGGTTGGATCAGGGACCGGATTGGGGCTGTCCACAACACACGGGATTTTTGAGCAGCATAAAGGTTCTATTACCGTTTCATCAAAGGTGGACAAGGGCACCACCTTTAAGATAACCCTGCCTATCTCTAAAGGTAAGATTAACAAAAAGCATGAGTTAAGGGGGCGGCTTGTTAAGGGGAATGGTCAGAAAATCTTAATCATTGATGATGAAGAATCAGTATTGGAATCTATATCCAACCTTGTAACACAGTTGGGTTATAAGGCAAGCGCATTAAACAGGCCTACCGAGGCAGTGGCAACCTATGAAAAATGGCGTCCTGATCTGGTTCTTATCGATAGAAACATGCCTGAAATGGATGGGATTGACTGTATTGCGGACCTTTTAAAGCTGGATCCTGATGCAAAGATAATTATTATTTCAGGTTATGAGATTGACGGCTCAAATGGTATCAACGATGATATCAGGAGTTCAATCAAGGGATATTTAACCAAGCCGTGCAACGCTATTGAGTTAAGCAACATGATATTGGAGACACTTGGATCCTGAAAATAAATATTAATAGAGGAACAATATGATCCCTGACATTAATATCATAATACTGAAGTCCGAAAAGCCGGATCTGGCAGAAAGGATTGAAAGCATACTTAATTCTGTAACTACCCGTCCCTGTATATCGGTTAATCATAACGAGACCATAGAACAGCTTGATTCTTTGAAACCGGATATGGTTATACTCGACCCGTCACTTGATCCGGATTCCTCTCTGAGGGTAATTCAGAAGTTAAAAATTCTGGATCCGACAACCCCCGTCCTTACTTCATCCCATGAATGCCTGCCGGATGGTGAGTGTTTTGCGCCTTTTCGGGGCGTTCATTTCCTCAAGCCTGATTGTGATCAAAGTATTCTTGAAAAGGCTGTTGATGAAGCCCTCTCATATAAGGCAAAATATGGTCAGGCAGTTGATTCAACCTTTATCATAGGCAAGAGCAAAGGCATTGTCGACGTAAGAAGAAAAATCAGGAAGATCGCCGAAAAAGATATCACTGTTCTGGTTACAGGTGAAACAGGCACAGGCAAGGAACTTGTTGCCCGCTCAATACATTTTCATTCAAATAGAAATAAAGGCCCGCTTGTTAAGGTAGATTGTACTTCATTGCCGGATGAATTGCTTGAGAGTGAAATTTTCGGCTATCAGAAAGGTGCTTTTACTGATGCCTATAGAGATAAACCCGGGCGTCTTGAAATGGCAAACGGAGGAACTCTGTTTGTTGATGAAATCGGGGATATTTCATTTTCACTTCAGGTGAAATTCCTGCAGGTATTTGAAGAAAAGGAATTTTCAAGGCTCGGCGCCACAGCCCAGAAAATTATTGACACAAGGGTTGTTGCTGCAACAAACGCTGACCTGTGGCAAAAGGTACAGGACGGGACATTCAGGAATGATCTTTTTTATCGTCTCAACATTATGCAGATAAGAATTCCGCCTTTGAGAGAAAGAAAAGACGATATTCCTTTACTGATACACTTTTTCCTTAACAAATACTGTTTTGAATTTAAAAGGAAGGTTGCAAAAATCCCTGATAAAGTCCTTGATTTTTTAATCGCATACAACTGGCCCGGTAATATCAGGGAGCTTGAGAATGTAATGCGAAGGGCAATTGCTGTTTCAGACTGGGACTTTATTCTTCAGGAACTCCATCAGAATAACAGTAGCATTGATACTGAATCCGGTTCGGATAAGGATATCGAGTCAATAAATGAAGAGCAGGAAAGTGCTGAACTTTTCAAACTGTTCAAGGAGCAGGAGTATTCTTTAAAAAAGATAAGCAAGACATATGTTTCCGAAAAGGAAAAGGAAGCCATCCTTAAGACCCTCAATATGACCCAGTGGAACAGGACAAAGGCTGCCGATATCCTGGGCGTTAGTTACAAGACACTTATAAACCGCTTACAGGAATTTGGGATAAAACCTTGATTGAGCTCAGAGGTCAAAGGTGAAAGCTGAAAGAAAAATGCCAGAGAGCAGAGGTCGGAAGTCGGATGTCAGTGATCCATGCCCTGACTGACCGCAATCTTAGTGTCTGATATCTGTGTCAAATGCTAAAAAAGTTGATAGGCTCTTTTCATTTTTTCGGTATCTCCCGAAAAATGAAAATTAGTCTTTCTCAGCATACTCCCTGGCACTCCGAAGCCTTGGCAAAGGAGGCTGCGTCTCCAGCGGTGAAATACTCTGATATCTGATCTCCGACATCCGACATCTGGAATTTCCCCTTTTGACCTTTTTACTCGATTTTAATGACTATCCAGTATTAAGGAACAAGCATCAAGTATCTTGTATTTCTCTTTCCTCTTTTCCCTAAGCCTTCTGCCCTATGTAGTTTCTTATTTCCTTTGAGCTTTAACCCTTCAGCTTTGCTGATTTTGAACAGTTTGTTTTAAACATTCTAATGATATCAGAGTGTTATTGTAGTATAAATTTATCTTGGCACTACCGGTTTCTTATTTAACCATGATTAGATTTCCATGATTGTCGGAGGTAA
>JASFHE010000159.1:0-11143 GCA_050123415.1 Desulfobacteraceae bacterium
AATTATCAGGAAAAAACGACAACAAAACTGGCCAATCCTCATTCATTTTTTTACCTCCATCATGTGATATGATGGAACTATATGATATCATAAGGTAATTGTCAATAGAATCAAGTTAGCGCTTATGGGGGCTCGCCCTGGCGGGATGGCAGCCATCAGCGTTCAGCTTTCAGCTTTCAGCAAGGTGATCTTCAAGATATTTTAATAGAGCCGTTTAGGGATGCAAGCTAGCGTCTGCTGTAATGATCTATTTGAGTCATTGCTTCTATCGCTAAGTATATATGGTCTTCAGTATTAAAGGGGCCAAGGCTGAATCTTATGGCCCCGTATGGAAACGTACCTATATTCTCATGAACATGGGGGGCGCAATGCAGTCCCGTTCGGACTGCAATATTAAAATCCGCATCAAGGATAGATCCGGTGTCACCGGGATTCATTCCCTTTATATTAACTGTTAAAAGAGCAGCATGGTTTTCAGAATCATCAGCACAGTAATATTCCACGGTCTCGAGGTTCGAAAGACCATCTCTCAACTTACAGAATAATTCCATTTCCCTCCGGTGAATTGATTCTATTTTATTATCTTCAATATATTTGAGACCTTCGGAAAGCCCGATTATGCCTATCATATTAACAGTACCAGCCTCAAGCCGATGCGGATATGATTCATTATGTATAGGGCTCTCAGAATTAATGCCTGTACCTCCGAATCGTGTGGGATCGATTTCAAGGTCAGGACTTATTGCGAGTCCGCCTGTGCCGGTCGGACCAAGCAGGGATTTATGCCCGGTAAAGGCCACTGCGCTTATGTTCATTCCTTCCATATCTACAGGTATGACACCGGCGCTCTGTGCTGCATCAATAACAAGATGCACTCCTTTTTTCGAGCAGATCTGCCCTATTTCCTTAACCGGCTGGATAGTGCCCAGGACATTTGAGACATGATTTATAACAACCAGCTTTGTGTTTTCTTTTATCACACGGGAAATATCATCCGGGTCTACAAAACCTTTTCCGTCGAAATCGACCAGATCATAGCTGATAACACCTTTTTCTCTCAGGTGATAGAGGGGCCTCAGGACGGAGTTGTGCTCCAGCCTTGTGGATACTACATGATCACCTTTTTTGACTATGCCATGCAGGGCGATATTGAGTGAGTCAGTGGCATTTGACGTAAAAACCACCCTTTCGGGGGCAGTAGTATTAAACAGGCGCGCAAGTCTTGACCTTACATCAAAGACAATATCTTCCGCCTCAAAGGCAAGGTCATAGCTGCCTCTGCCGGGTGATACACCTTTTTTTTTAAATACTTTAACCATGCGCTCAAGGGCGCCTTCAGGTTTTGGAAAGGTGGTGGCGGCATTATCAAGATAAATGATATCGGAACTCATTTTAATAACCGGAGCATGATTTCGGGTTGGGAAGGCCTGCGAAACGACGGGCGCCCAGTCGTATACCCCCGGGAAAGAGCCCTTCCATCTCCATGAAGCTCAATCCAGTTTCTTTCTTGATATCACGATTCATTGGCGCCCTGCCGTTGTAAAAATAGAAATCTCTTAAAAACCTGATAATTTTCCACTGGATTTCATTGAACTTTTCAACACCGCTCTCAGCCCCGAGAATTTCAGCGATTTCTTCTGTCCAGTCATCGGCTTTCCATAGAAAGCTCTCTCTGTCAAAGAGAATTGTTTTACCGGCAATCTCCCTGTACACCCTTGCGAGATCGCCGGTAAGCGGTTCTGATCCTTCAGACCGGATCATTTTTTACTTTTGCGCTGCCAGCGCCGCCAGGACCTTATCCGGGATTGCCGGAAGGTCTTTAATCCATACACCGCAGGCATCTTTAATGGCGTTAATAACAGCCGGAGCTGTTGATACCATTGTCATTTCGCCTACACCTATTGAACCCAGGGCACCCTTTTTACGCGGTGTTTCAAGGGGAGGAATTATCTCCATGTCAAAGTATGTCTTAAAGGTCGGGAACTTGAATGTCTTCCAGTCCTTTGTTTCACCATGGATATATTCTTCTCTCAGGGCATAACCAACTCCCTGGTCCATACCGCCTTCGAGCTGTCCTTCCAGGTTTATAGGATGAATTACCGGACCCGGATCAACCGATGTGGTCATTTTGAGAACGCGGACTTCTCCGGTCTCGGTATTGACTTCAACCTCGGCCATCTGGATGTTATGCACCTGTGTTTCGTATGCGGCGCCCTGCCCTGTCTGGGGATCAAGTTCAGCTTCCCGTGTGGTTTTTCTTCCGATATACCTGGTCGGTTTTCCGGCTTTTTTCAGGCCTTCGTAGGTACTGGTACCGGCCTCTTTCATGGCGGCCTTCATCTTTTCAATACCATTGACCATGGCGCCACCAACCATATATGTAATACGGCTGCTGGCCGCAGGACCTGTCTCTGATGTATTTTCAGTAGTCCTGGTGACCAGCCTGACCTTGTCAAGAGGTAAATCCAGAAGATGCGCTGCAAGTTGTATGAACATGGAGTCATTACCTTCACCCGGATCTGCAGCAGCAGTATAAACTGTAATACCGTCATCCTCATTAAGTTCAACAACTGCCACTCCCATATCACTCGGCATTCCGATTCCGAACGAATGAGCCCCAAGACCGACTCCGCGTTTGATCTTGCCATCCTTGAATGCTGCGGCGTCCTTCTTTGCCCGTTCATAGTGAGGCCTGATCAGTTCACAAACCTGCGGGAATGTCGAGTCGTCAATAAGGACTATACCGGTTGAAAGGCTGTCACCCGGTTTAAGCGAATTTTTGATCCTGAATTCCAGCGGGTCCATGCCTATTTTTTCCGCCAGCATATCCATTGCACACTCGAGGGCAAAATTGACCTGTGGCGGCCCGGCTCCGCGTGCTGCGCCGCCTGCGGCATCATTTGTGTATACGAGTTTTCCCATTGCATCAATATTCGGTATGCTATATGCGCCCGAAAACATTTCAATGGCGCGACCTACAACAATAATACCCAGCAGCATATAGGCGCCGTTATTGACTATAAAATCATTTCCATAGGCAGTCAGGTTGCCGTCTTTATCTGCTGCAAGTTTCACCTTCATTTTAAACGGGTGACGTTTCGGGCTTAACAGCATGGATTCATGCAGACCCGGTATATATCTGACCGGTTTTTTAAAATGCAGAGCTGCCGCGCCTGATATGCCTTCTGAAGTGATCGAGGCCTTTATTCCAAACTGACCTCCTGAAAATGGTTCTTCATATCTCATGTTCTCATACCCGAGGGCACCCTGTAGCGCTCCCATATGAGTATGAATCATGATACTTCTACCGGAGACTACAAGAATCGGATCTTCATCTCCTTCAAGCCATGCAACCGTGGTCTCACCTTCAAGGGGTGCCTGGTGATTCATCTGTGTCGAAAACTCGGCTTCAACAACAGCTGCTGCTTCGCTATAGGCTTTGGCAGCATCACCCTTGATCGAGGGCTGCTGATATACCAGATTTGGGAATTCGTCATGTACCCTTACATCATCGGTAGCCATTGCCTCTTCAACAGTCTTTAAGACAGGCAGTTTTTCATATTCAACTTTTACGGCTCCTGCCGCTGCAACAGCCTGCTGCCTGGTTTTCGCGGCAACAATGGCAATTGGATCACCAAGATTTCTTACCTTTGTATCGCAAAGCACAACCTGGTCATTGAATATAAACTGTATCCTGTTGGTGCCCTTGATATCTTTTGCAGTCATTGTACCGGCTACACCCGGCATTTTATCCGCCGCTGATGTATCGATTGATACTATATTGGCATGTTCTTCGGTGCTCCTTACAACTGCCAGTTCAAGTGCGTTATCAGGATAGATATCAGCGCCAAACTTTGCAACACCGCACGCCTTTATCATTGAAGACGGCCTTGGATGGGAAACTCCAAGTTTCGGGCCATCGGGGTCCGGTCGAACCTGATCAGGAGTTTTTTCACCTCTAAGAAATTCTGCCGACAGTTTTACAGCATCTATTATCTTTTTATAACCCGTGCAGCGACAGAGGTTTCCGGAAAGCGCTTTTTTTATATCATCATCAGTTGGGTTCAGATTCTGATCCAGCAAAACCTTAGTTGCCATGATCATTCCGGGGGTACAGAATCCGCACTGGATCGCTCCTGAAAGTACAAAAGCTTCCTGAATAAGGTGAGGATTATCAGGAGTACCCAGCCCTTCAATTGTGATAACATCAGCGCCCTCAAGTTTGGTGACTTTTGTTACGCAGGATTTTACTGCTTTTTTGTCAACTATCACAGTACATGCACCGCACTGTGCCTTCCTGTCACATGACTGTTTGGCACCTGTCAGACGCAAATCTTCACGGAGAAGATCCAGCAGCACCCTGTCCGGTTCGACATCAAATTCATATTGCCGACCATTTATTCTTAACGAAACTTTTTGCATAAATTGACCTCCTTATTTATTGGCTATCTTGATGGCTGAATATTTTCTTATAAACAGACAAAAGCTTTTAATAAAACGGCTTCAATTCAATGCTTTTTTAAAAATTTAGGTCTTTCCTTCGAATTTCATGGCTCAGCTGATTTATTGCCTTTTCAAATGACTTTACTGCAATTGTTTCGGGAGAGTTTCTCAAAACCTGCTTTGCAAACGGGCATGATGTATTGTGAAGAAAGTCCAACATTATATTTATTGCTGCATCATTTAAATGTTCTACCATGCTGAAACAGCGTGTGAAGATTTCCTCTTCCTTCTCAGGTGTCACATCCAGTGATGCCAATCCTCGCCTACCTTCAGCTTCCATTATTTCTCCTTTTTGAATCTCAGCTTCGAAAAGTACAATTTTATATCGATATTGACATAGATTTATATCGGTTTTGATACAACTATATATCAGTGTCGATATAATAAATCAAAAAAAAATTCAAATTCCTTAATAAAATATTTCGCCTGACAGAAATATATCTATGAAAAATGTTCTTTGTAATGTTTAAGGCAGAGGTAGATATCCGGACAGAAACCCTTATCTTTTTTTAAACCAGGCGGTGGATAACCCTTAAATTGATTTTATTTCCAGTAAAACTGCTGAACGATGATTCCCTGTGTGTTCAGGGATGGCTGATCCCGTTGCTTTTACACTATCTTTTTTTCCAGGATTTTAAAATTGATATGAATACTGTGACCATAAGCACAAGAATTTGAGTTGCGCCAAATATCAAATTCTTTTTTTTGATTATACAGGTATTCCGGATTGCTCAGGGATGAGATGCTGAGATTTCCATCATTGTTGTCTCCCAGGGGCCAAGAAAAAATGTCCCGAATAAAATCGTAACAATAGTAACAATCCATTTGAATATCATCCATCCATGTTTAAAAAATAGAGCAATATCAGGGATACCCCGCCGCCTATCCAGCATGAAACCGCGAGCAGGTGAAAACCTTTCAGCCATTTAAGCCCTTTTGCTGACATTTTTGGCATATAATCCTCACATCCACTAGGTTAATGATGTACTTTCCGTTTTCAACTGCTTCAGGGGTAATGTCGCCGTTAAATAAATGCTAAGGATATAGCACATGCATATAAAAAATAAAATCCCTGTAAAACCAAACCGTGCCTGTATGAAACCGGATAAAAAAGCAGCAAAAAAACCTCCGAAGCTCTGGCAGGAATTGATTACGGCAGTTCCTATCGCTGCTGATGCGCTGCTGAGAAATAATGTAGGAATAGCCCAGAAGGGTCCCATCATAGAAGTAGAACCTACCTGTATAAGTACCATTCCGGCCATTTTTGTAACGGGACTCGCAGAAAGTATGACAATTAATGCTCCGGCAAAACAGACGACCATAGAAGCAACAGCGTGCATTTTTCTCTCCCCGGTTCTATCTGAGTGCCATGCCCACAGAGGCATTAAAATCATCGCAAACAGATTGGGAATCATTCCAAGCAGCCCCACTCCGGTATTTGATACTTTAGCGAAATCCTTGATGATCAGAGCTGTCCATGTAAACATAGTCGCTGCCGACATAGACATAAAGAGGTAAATGATCCCGATGCGCCATACTCTAATATCAGTGAACATTTCTTTAAATTTTACATGTTTTTTCCCTGTGCTGGTTTTTGCAGCATTCTCTCTTTCTATTTCATTAATGAGCCAGGTTTTCTCTTCATTTGAAAGCCATTTTGCTTGTTGTGGAAAATCAGTTATATAAAACCAGGTCATTATACCTAATAAAATTGCAGGTAAACCTTCGAGGAAGAAAAGCCACCTCCACCCGGAGAATCCCATCCAGTTCAGGTTATCGAGAATCCATCCCGATACCGGAGCCGAGATAAAACCAGCCAACGGCAATGCCAGCATAAAAAATGCAACAACCTTGCCTCTCTCTCTTTGCGGAAACCACAGGGTAAAATAAAACATTACACCGGGAAAAAAGCCGGCTTCCATCATTCCGAGCAAAAAGCGCATCGTTGCAATATAACCAAAGCCATTACTGAACATCGTGGCACAGGTCACTATCCCCCATGTTACCATAATACGTGCAATCCACTTTCGTGCTCCAAAACGATGAAGGAGAATATTGCTCGGCACTTCGAAAAAGAAATAGGGAATAAAAAAAATTGAGGATAATGCACCATATGCCGAGGCAGAAATATTCAGTTCGCTGTTCATCGTAAGCGCGGCAAAGGAAAGGTTTCCTCTATCTATAGCATTTATTATGTAACAAACTAAAAGAAAGGGTATCAGTCTCCATCGAACTTTGCTGATTGTCCTTGTGCCAACTGATTCTGTATGTATCATAATATCCTGCTTATAGTCTTACTTAACAATAATACAAGGCTGTTTAGTGACAACTTCCTCATTTAAATCAATCCCTAATCCCGGTAAATCCGGGATCTCATACTGTCCGTTCACGGGCTGATAATCCTGTAGGCACAGCACTCTATTACTTGGTTTCAGCGCCCTGACATGTTGTTCGTGGATCTGGAAGTTAGGTATTGCAGCCTCAAGCTGTAACGCGGCCGCAGTTGTGATCGGGCTTCCGCAGACATGCATCTGGACAGTAATGTCATATACATGGGCATAATCGCATACTTTCTTTCCCTCCGTGATACCTCCCACAAGACATAAATCAGGCTGAATCATCGCAAGGCTCTGATTCTCAAAATAATCCCTGTAGCCCCATCTTGTATAAAGACGTTCACCGGCTGCCATGGGGATATTAACATTGTCGCTTAATTTTTTTTGAAGTTTGGGATTAAGATAGTGTACGCCTTCTTCAAAAAACATGCAGTTGAACTCTTCAAAGGCCTTGCCTAATTGAATAGCTGCTGTAACACTGGGTGCGGAATGAAGCTCTATCAGGATATCAACATCGTCACCGACAGCTTCCCGCATTGCTTTTATGCGGTTGTGGGCCATTTTAACTGTCCTGTTATTGAGAATCTGTCTCATATTCGATCCAAATTTCCCATCTTCATCAAAGGTAACGGGATCGACCTTGATGGCGTCATAACCGTCTTCCACCGCAGCTATTGCTGCTTCAGCGTATTCCTCCGGTTTGGCCAGCCAGAGATAATCACCTTCGCCCCATCCGAACTGGACCTGACTTGCATAACTTCTCAGAGTGTCATTGGTTTTACCTCCGAGCAACTGATAAACAGGCTGTCCCAATGCCTTTCCCTTGATATCCCAGCAGGCGATATCTATTGCACTCATTCCGGCAAAAACCACAGGTCCGCCGCCCTGCGCCCAGAATGTTTTCCGGAACATTGTGTCCCATAGTTTTTCGATTTTCATTGGATCGCTGCCGATTAAAAATCCTTCTGCCAGATTTTTCACATAACCGATTCCGGCGGAATATCCCGTCCCATAAGCAAGCCCTACTTCGCCAAGTCCGCTTATGCCTTCATCCGTATTTACCCTGATCATTATAGGATGATCTATGGGTAACATCGCATTTTGAATCTCCCAGATTTCTACACTTGTTATTTTCATATTATTCCTCTTTTCGGCATTTAGCTCTTAATAAAGACGCGTGGTGCTGTATTCCCCGGTTCCGCTTTTCCAATTTCCGTAGTCACGCCATGGTGCGACTACGGAAGACGGGCGCTAAAGGGATTATTGTATTTGACCAGGAGGCCGTAATTTCTTTAGAAGATCAGCATCAAATGCCATTGCAGCTTCTTTTAATCTTTTTACAACATCCGGCCTGCTTGCATAGATGTTATCTTTCTCACCTATATCATCAGGAAGATAGTATAACTCCTTAACCTCATAAGATTCCTTCCCGTATCCTTCCGGATCTGCCCATAAATGCAGCTTGAAACCCTGTGAATCCCTTACGGCATTTAAGTTTTTTGTCACATTGCTGTAGTAATAAAAATAATCATGGGGAGAACCGGATGAAGGATTTTTCATGAGTTTTGAAATATTTTTACCGTCAATTACCCTGTCTCCAGGAAGATCCGCATTTACAAGACCTGCTATTGTAGGCAGAAGATCCAGAGTACATGCAAGTTCACTGCATCTGATATCAGCCGGTAAATACTCCGGCCATCGCATTACAGTGGGCACACGCATTCCTCCTTCAAGAGTCTGCCCCTTCCAGCCGGACAAAGGTAACGCGCTTCCCGTAGTCCCATCACCGCCCATGTTTATAAAATTCACTTCCTGTGCAGATTTCCATGGACCATTATCCGAAGTAAAAACGACCAATGTGTTCTCATCTATTCCAAGGTTTTGTAATGTCTCTATGATTCGGCCTACTCCATTATCAATCTCCTGGACTGAATCACCATAATCTCCCCTCTTGCTTGAATCGGTAAAACTATACGAAGAGTGGCATGGATAATGGGGCATGGAATGGGCAAGGTATATGAAGAAGGGATTATTTTTATTCTGTTTAATAAAACTGATTGCCTCTTCGGTATACCTTCCGGTTAATGTTGACTGGTCAACAGGGGATTCAATAACCTCCTCATTTCTCATCAGGGGAAGTGGAGGAAATCCTCCCATAATTTCGGACATGGGGTGTTTCGGATTCATATCATTGCTGTAGGGAACACCGAAATATGAATCAAAGCCCTGTTTTGTTGGTAAAAATTCAGAGGGCCTTCCAAGGTGCCATTTTCCTATGCAGGCAGTTGAATAGCCTTTCTCCTTAAGCAGATCTGCAATAGTTACCTCATCCGGGTTGAGCCCTTTTTTATCATTCGGAAACAATACTCCCTGCTGAAGCCCGACTCTCCCGGAATAACAGCCTGTTAAAAGGCTTGCCCTTGACGGTGTACAGACAGGCGAACCAACATAAAAACTGGTAAAAGTGACTCCCTGCTGAGCCATCCGGTCTATATTGGGAGTGGCAATATCAGTGGCGCCAAACACACCAAGATCGCCATATCCCTGATCATCAGTAAATATGATTATAAAATTAGGGGGAGATTTTTGATTATCTGTTCCGGCCTTATTGCTGCAGCCCATGTGAGGAACGGATAAACCGGCCATGGCGATTGATATTGCCTTCACAAAGTCCCTGCGTGATAAGTTCATATGGAACATAATTTACCTCTAAAATTCTCCTTTCTGATACACTCTCTTCAATTCAACGATGGTACTTTCTGAAATAAATATCACGAAATATCAATAACTTCAATATTGTCCAAGCTCTATAAAACTGACTATTGTCTTTTAAGCTCCTTTATTATTCTAAAAAGTCGCTTTACCTTTGAGCGTATTTGGATTTTCCCCGTAAGGCCTTAATACACTCAGGATCTTCATGGCAGCAGCCCTGTAGTCTTTTTCGCATTTCCAGGTTGCGTCTGGCCTGATGACCATCGTTTCCCGGTCATCCGCACTGAATGTCTTCCATTCGGGGATCAGGGGATTGTTCGGATTTCCTGTCCTGGCAAAATTGTACCAGGCGGCCTGGGTTTGCTCGACAAGTTTCCAGGACAGCTCTGCCTCATCTCCTGATAAATTTTTTCCATATCTGAGACCGACAGTTCCAAAGACAAAACCGATATCCGTACCATGAAGTGCTCTGGACCAGGGTGATACCATTGGCCTTTCTTCTGCCATTTGCCCGATAACATCTTTTTTCAGGGGCGTGTATTCCCAGTAATATAAATAGGTATTTTTATTCCACATTGACTGTGCCTCGGCAATAAGCATGGAGGGATATGCGGCGGCAAAGTCTTACCCAGATCCTGCATTAACAATACCTTGTCGTTTCCGAGGGTCAGATACTCATCAATCAGGCCGTCATAATTAAAGGGATTCAAAACTCCATATTCGTCCGGAGTGCTTTTATATCTCTGTTTCAGCCTGTTATATATAATAGTATGGTCTTTTACAGGTTCCGGGTAATTATCCGGGTCCAGAGAATTTCCGTCATTTTCTCCGTTCATCGACCCTATGAGAAGGTCAATATTTTTTGCAGATCCATTCCTGAAATCATCCCACCAGGTTGCCGAACAGATATTGCCGTCCGCGTATCTTGCCCCGGTAAATATTTTTGCATGAATTTCTTTTATTTTGTCCAGTATTGCGGCATCACTCAGAGAAACCAGTTCCTCTACAGTATTTACACCGAGGATTTCAAATATCCTTTTTGAATTTTCCCTTGCTTCTTCTTTTGTCTCCATTATGACTTTAAACATCGGAGCTCCGCTCTGCTCAATCGCCCGGTTAAAATACCTGTTGGCGTCAGGGTCCGCCATAAGGTGGTAGACCGCTCCTCCACCCGAGGACTGCCCCAGGATAGTGATATTATCCGCATCACCACCCCAGGCACCGATGTTTTTATTGATCCATTTTAGGGCCTGCATCTGGTCAAGCTTTGTCAGGTTAACAGCATCTGCATATTCATCCGTATAACCTTCCAGCACCGACAAATCACAGCCTCCCGGGAAAGATAAACGATAATTGATTGACACGAAAACACAGTCCTCGCCTTTTTTAAGGTTCCTGACAAAGAATTCTCCGTCATACATCGGATTTGCCGTGCTGCCGCTCATATATCCACCGCCATGAATCCATACCATAACCGGTTTTCCGGATGTGGCAACTTCTTTGGTCCATATATTCAGGTACAGGCAATCATGGGAACAGGAGCTGCGGGAAACACCCCCCTGTTCATTAGGGGCCTGAAGGCAGCTTGCCCC
>JASFHE010000160.1:0-11123 GCA_050123415.1 Desulfobacteraceae bacterium
CTGGTTACCGGTATCCGGGATCAAGTATCCAGTATCGTTGCATTAACATCTCCTAACTTACACAAATACATTAGTTTAATGCAATATCAGGAGATATCAGGACTTACATCTGCTTAAATCTATTTGAATAGGACCGGCTGATTTGATGTATCTCCGGTCGGACCTTTAATCGAAGCTGGACACCATTAAATAAGAAAATAATAAATAATTCAAAAGGGATGAGATGAATGATAAATAGGTGGGACCAGTAATATTATTTTGGTATGAATGAAATAAAAGAGTACATCTCTTCTGTCAGCAGAACAGTCCTGATATTAAGGTTTTTACCTTGACCCTCAATCCTGTTTTCTATATAGTTTTTTCGCATAAAAATCAGGTTCTTCACCTTATTTTATGGAGTGTGAAGAATTAAAGAGAAATATCATTAGATACGTAATTTTAATTAGTAGAGGAGGATTTAGTTATGGCTTATATGCCGCTCGAAAAAAACAGGATGTACCTTGACAGAACCAAAATGACCAAAATCTATGACCTTTCACAGCCCTGGGGTGTTGATACACCGTTATGGCCCTTTCCCGGCCCCAGGCAGGACCTTCAGTTCCCACGCGGACAGTACCTGGGTCGATTTCATAAACGTACCATGACCTATACAGGTACTCTCCATGCCGGTACCCATATGGATGCCCCAAATCACGTTATGCATGAGGAAGAAGTGGATCGTGAACGCAACGGATACTCACTGGATGAGATACCTCTGGAATACTGCATCGGCACAGGCGTTATCCTTGATATGCGTCATTTAAGGGATGAGTTTGAGGAAGAATGGAAAACAGGTTTTGAGCCGAATCTCT
Source organism: Desulfobacteraceae bacterium (assembly GCA_050123415.1). Lineage (GTDB taxonomy): Bacteria > Desulfobacterota > DSM-4660 > Desulfatiglandales > HGW-15 > JAAZBV01. The sequence goes on from JASFHE010000160.1 coordinate 852, forward strand.
GGAGAATCATAATGCCTGAAGATGTTGACAAGGCATGCGAAAAGGACGGTCTCGAGATCAGAGAAAATGACTGGGTGGTCATCAATACCGGCTTTCATCATTACTGGAGAAAGAACAACGACAAGTACTATAACTATTATCCGGGACAGGGGCCTGAAATAGCGGAATATCTTATCCACGAGAAAAAGATTAAAGGTATCTCGGGGACATGGGGCGCGACAGATTCTCCAATGTGGCATTGTCCCCTTAAAGAGCAGATGCCGTGGCTTGACAAGGCATACCGCAAGGCAACAGGTAAAGATCCTGATGTAGTATTTCCGGATTATGAGCCATGCCATCGTATGTACATGCAGGCAGGTGTTGTAACAGTAGAAAACGCAGGCGGTGATATTGATGAGGTTACAGGAAAGCGAATGATTATTTCAGCAACCCCATTCCGCTGTGAAATGGCAGACGGCGGTTTTGTAAGACTAGTTGCCTGGGAAGAGGGTTCTTTCTAAGTTATTAAAGGAGGATAGGAATGAGTGAACTTGTAAAGGTATGCATACAGACTAAACTGGATGATGAAAAACTGTTTTTTGCAGAAGAGGACGCCAAGCTTATCCGTGATTTAAGGGATAAGAATAAGAAAAATGCCGACAACGAATATCAGGAAAATCACTCATATCATTGCTTTCGCTGTGGGACAAGAAGCCTGGTGGAAGTGGATAGAGGCGATATAAAAATCGATATATGCGCAAATGAAAACTGCGGGGCAGTTCATCTCGATCCCGGAGAGCTTGAAAACATTTTAAAAGATGGAAATGCTATAAAGGGGATAAGAAAATCCTTCCTATCTATATTTAAATAATCAAACTGATAACATCAGGGATGTTGTTGAATAACATGGCAAGTTTTAGTTAGTGCCCATCCAAAAACTAAAGTTTTTATTCAGTAGCTTTCAGCACTCAGCGGTCAGCTTTCAGCAAAAGGCTTTTAAAATAAAGACTTAGCTGACCGCTGAAAGCTCCATCCAGAAATAGCCTCTTTCTGGATGGGCAGTTAGTCACGGTTACCAACAACATCCCGCCCCTTTCCGGTTTTCGATTCAGAATTCCAATAATATAAATTCAACAATTTATAACCGTTAAACAGGGCCTTTTTCAGATTAAAAATTAGCAGCTTTTACTTCATAATAACCGGGGGTGGTGGTTTAATGTTTATTATCTCATGAGAGGCGGGGCGCAGGCATGAACAGCAGGCGGCTGGGGGCGGAAATAGAGTTCTGGCTTGGCCAGGGGGATGAAATGGAAAAGGTTATTATCAATACTTCATCTGCTGTTTATGTCCCCGCCGGCCCGGCGCATTTTCCGCAGATATGGAAAAACGTTACCCGTCCAGTAATGACAATGGTTATAATACCGACCACGGGCGAACGCGACCTCCAGATGATCCCTTTTATAAAGCCGGAATATTAAAAAATGACTGGTGGATGGAATGGTCGGTTCACACTCCCTACTGAAAAATCGGTGAAACAATGAGGGGAATAATAGAGGGCCTTGCACAGGGAAGCGGGGCAGAGTATACTGTTTCGGTGATAAACGTGGAGAATGTCACTCCCTTAAAACTCATTGTATCGCTTGTAAAGGCAAATGCATCCCGAATAAAAGAGATAGAAGAAAATGACAAGGCAGACAGGCCAATACTGTCATTTTTAGTACATCATGCCTTTAACAGGCTTGGCCCGGGAGGGACCACGGCAATGGGCTATGACTGGTAAATGCAATGCAGGATAAACTCTGGGAGAAATCTTAAAAATCCTCATAAAAGCAAGATCTCTCCTATCAGATCGAGATGACAGTCGGCGTTTAACAAGACAGTAACGTAGTCCCGGGTATGGCCTGATTTTCCGTATCATCCTCTGTTTTGCAGATAGAAAACAAACCGGCATCGGGTATCTCCTTTAACGGCACTATCGAGAATTTCCCCTTTGAGTCCCTGATCCAATCCTGCCAGGTAGTGGCTGGCATGGCCCAGGCTGCAGTTACAGACATCCGGGGAGACGGGCTTGTCATGAAGGATCGCCTCTCTTATCAGGGGGCAATGGCAGGCGTAGTAGCGTTTCATTTTTACATCGGTTTCGTGGAGATAGCTGACGGCTTTGTAGGGAACTTTAGTGATATATATCCTGTTTCCTTCCCGCCGTCCTCGTTCCATCTCAGGGTTTCTTCTGATAAACTCGAGCACTTCATCATTGATAACTACCGTATACCAGAGTTTATTATCATCTCGCAGCCGGGTTAGTAGGACATCTCTTTCCTGCCGCTTGAGGTCCAGAAATTCATCTATGTTTCCGCATTGCCCATACCTCTCCTTATCCTCCTTATCATTCTTATGCCAGACGTAGGCAGGAATTCCATGCTGAACCTGAAACCAGGCCGAACGTATCTCTTCGGGAGTAATCTGTTTTGACATTTGGTCCATAATCATTCGAGTATAGGTACTTCTCTCTTTTTCCTCAGCCCCAAGGGGCGGCAATGCTTCACTAAATATCCGATCACGCACCTCCCTGCCATGCCTTTTTTCTATCTCATCGGCCAGCACCTCCATGGCATTATAGCAATCCATCAATTCTATCAGTGCCACATACAGCTTGCGATGGCCAAGCCAGTCAGCATAATCCTGCAGGGCTGAGAAATTATCTATAGTATTGCACCCTGAGGCGATAAGCTTTCTGGCATAACTCTCCACTTCCTCTTTACCGGCATCAGCCGTGATTTCTTTCAGGCCGGGATCTATGAGGAACCTGGTAAAATCACTAATGATCGACATTTGTTTCTCAATCGTATCATCAGGAATATCCTGCTTTTGCAGATATTCTCTGTACTCCTCAATCTTCATGCTGTTTACCTCTTTATACTTACTATTCAAAATTATATTCCCAGTGGGTCCATTCTGTTCCTTTCCGTTGCTGCCTTCCTGTCATTTTAGTAATTTTAATCTCGACAGCATAACATTTCGATACGGCTTCAATCGGGATCTCTTTTGCGTCAGGTTGAAGACAGCGGTTAAATCTGTTCAAAACCTCCAGGCGTTCTTCCATATTCTCTACAACTCTTGCTGTACCATAACAGATGACACTGTCATGGCTTGCACGGCAGCGCGCTCCGTGTGGATGACGACAAACCTCAAACTGCTTTCCAACTGTGAAACAAACCTGTGGATTTGCCTTTATATAATCAAGTTTTTTTCCTTTTAGCGCGCAATGGAATAATATCCTGCCTTCAACATAGGCATAGGTCAGTGGCACGACATATGGTACTCCATCCATACACAATCCAAGGAATCCCATTGTTTCCTCACATATGATTTTCTCTATTTCCTCACAGGATTTTATGATTTTCCTTGATGCCATCTCGCTCCTTTCTTTGATTGCAAAAGAATATTATTGAGTAAAGGAGTACTCCGGCATTACATTAATCAATTACTGTAATCCTTCATGCTCCATTTCTGTTAATTCCTGCTTAACCAGGTCTTCGGCTTTGGAGAAATGCATCTGGAAAATTTTCCACTGGGTATCAATCTTTTCCAGTACACCGGTCCAGCGGACATTTTCCCAGTTGGCCGGTTTCCCCTTATATTCATTATAGTCGTTTAAAAGGCACGCAAACCATGCGGTCTTTAGACCGGGTGAAATATGAATCCGCAGGTTATTTATTTCGGTACGGATAGCCCTGAAATCATCCTGCATGAAGAAACTCTCTGTCAATTCCTTACAGGCCTTTATCCCCACAATCGTACCTTTGGAATCAGGTTGAAAAAAGAACAATTCATCATTTTCAACTATGGTGGAATATGCCTGGGCTGTATTTTTGTTATTCACTGCCCAGCCTATATTATCCCGAATGGTTTTTTCGATTTTCGGGATTTCTTCATGTGGGTTATTCAGATTATTGTAAGTATACGGTCCGTTCATTTGAGCCTCCTTCATAATTTGAAAAATAGTTTAACAACAATATACGTATTTTAAATTTCAATTAATTGTAAAAAAACGACATTTTTATATTGAATTATGAAGCGGAAAAAGAGGAATGAAAAATTGGAATAGAAAATCATTACTGTCCAAAAAGATATTGAAAGCATGTTTAAAACATAAAAAATTAAATCTTAACGTACCGTCATGCCCGCGCAGACGGGCATCCATTTTAAATTATATAAAAAGTGCCGAATGACGAATAACGAGATACAAATGCTTATGATGTTGTTTTATATGTTTTATCCATCCTTCGTCATTCGATATTCGTTAGTCGATTATTCTAATAAAAACTCAACTGGATTCCCGAAGGCGGGAATGACAGAAAAAAATTTAGTTCCTTTACAAGATTATCAAAATTATTATTTTTGGAAATTCATACAATTTGTTTTAAACAAGAATGGTCAAAAATATCTATAAAATCATGAATGCGAATTTTGATTTTTAAAAAATGCCTTTGGAGACAGGTCGGTGATCATTTTAAAATCATGGATAAAGTGGGATTGATCATAATAACCGCAATCGTAGGCCAGTGAAGTATAGTTTTCAAAATGTTCGCTGTTTCTAAGCTTAATGATCTTCTGAAAACGGACAATTCGCAGATACTGCTTGGGGCTTAATCCGACGAAAGCCGGAAAATTTCTCTCGAATTGTTTGATGCTCAGGCATGAACTCGCAGCCAACTGTTTCACCGTGACTCGCTCCTGTTCATGATGAAGAGTTGCAAACGCGGCAACGATTTGGTCTGAATTGCGGTTATTTTGAATAAAATTTTCCAGCAGAAAATCGTCGATTAACTTGATCCGTTCCTGAACAGACCGGGCATGTAATATTTTATCTTCAATTTCCCAGGCGTCTTTTTTAACGAGCAGTTCAAATGCAATGTTTTGATTTACGATTTCATTTATTGGCATCTTAAAGAACATGCCTGCACCATAGGGTTGAAAGATGACTAAAATCATACCGGTTTTTCCCGCAAGAGCCAAATCGTAGTAATTCGTTTGAGGGCCGCAAATGACAGTTCGAGGCTCAATATATGCAGATTTATTCCGCTCCTGAAACAGAGACGGCTGGTCATAATGAAAAACCAGCACTACACACCCGTAAGTATAAATTCGTCTTTTGGGTAAAAATTTATCCGGTCCATCCGACTCCATTACGTGATAATCACGAATAAATGGCCGCAGTATTTCAGAAGGTTTGATAATATTGTGAATCATAGTTGGTTTTTATGATACCTTTGGTTAATACTATTGTCGTGTTTGAAATATTACTGACACAGGTTTCTTTCTCAAATGTTACATCTCAGTCTGCCCGGTCATTAATGCCCAGCGAACACCGAATTTGTCAATGAGCGAAACAAAACAGGAACTGTAAGTAGTGCTTATCATTGGATAGACAATGGTGCTGCCCTCTTTTAAGACTTCATATGCCTTCTTTACATTTTCCGCATTTTCAAAGGTTATTGTCAGAAACAGGGATGTACCTTTTGACAAGTCAAATTCTATTATATCAGCGAACATGAGGCGCTGATCTCCAATAAACATCTCCGCGTGATATATCATATTTTTCTGGTCATCAGTTAACGGCTTATCCCAATCCTGCTTATCAGCATCCTCATAACGCATCATGAATCTTGTCGTTGCACCAAATGCTTTTTCATAGAGTGTCATTGCTTCTTCACATTGCCCGTTCAGATTAATGCAAGGTGTTACAATAACCATAACAATCTCTTTATCTAATTCGATTAGTCTCGCAATGCCTCAAGTGCATCCCCGATTGGCGGGGCCTGCTCTATAAATTCTATTAGTCTTTCACATTTATATTCGCTGCATTTTGCACAGTTATCATTAGATTTTTCTATATTGCATTTTCTGATTTCACATACATTTTCAGTAAAGTAGAACTTGGCACCATCAGATTTACATCCATTACAATTAATATGCTCCGGTTTAATTTCAGCCTTGTATTCTACAGACCATTTTGCTGCCACACTTTCGCGTTTCTTATCATCATTTTCCTGAGTGGCTATGTAGCACTCACATTTTGAACAATCTAATCCACAATAAGCAATCATGATAAAGCTCCTTTCATTTGGTATTTTATTTCTGATTCCCACGATCTCCGTGGGAATGCATAAACGTCTCAAGTAAATCGATCATTTTCTCGACAGAATCGAGCTCGTTAAACTGATGTGGATAATTAACCCCATTGTTTATAGCGTTTTCCAGGGTGCAATGGTATTCTTCTTTCCCGTGTTAAGGATAAAAATGAATATACTACAGGGGGTATGACATATAATGTCGTGTGAGCTGTTTAATTTCCTTTTATCAAAAAAAGCCACCCAAAGGACTGAATTTTGATTTCTCACCTTACAGGGGGGAATACAGTTGTTTTTAATAATATGGGATTTGAGAATTGGAGGTCACAAGTTGTGACCTCCAGAAGTTATTGAATTACAGAAAGCCGGTAGAAAATATTTTAAGTTAAAAAGATGAGGATATCCTTAATACACACAATATGCTATTCGATCGGCTCAAGGGGCCAGCCCATTGATTTCGCTTGGGGCCCGACGATTGACTGGATCAGATCCACTTCACCGTCTCTCATCCTGAACATGTGGCAATCGACAAGGCCGCTTCCTGTAGGGTTTTCCTCATTCGCTGTTGCCCCGCCGCCAAATGCCATAAATGCGATGGAAAGGCCTTTTTCAGTATCTACCCAGACGCGCCGCGGTCCATGATTGATGCTTGCGCCGATTGCTTTCCTGAACGTAACCGGCGAACAATCGTGGTCTCTGGTTGTCGTCTGAACACCGTTCTCCCAGCGGTCGCATACTTTGGCGAAGGGGACGCTGACTGTCGAGCCTTCTGCGAACAGGGCAAAATAGTTGTTGGCTGCGTCTGCCAGCACTCTGCGCGGTGTACGTTTTCCGGGTGGAAGAATCGTCTCCCAGTCCTGATCTTTGGTTTCCAAAACACCTTTTACGTTAAAGGCAAAATCTTTCTCCCGCGCTATTATCGTTTCAATTTCAATGATTTTGCCTTTTTCAACCTTAAGCCGGGCAGCGAACAGGATCGGTCGGACTGTTCCCTCTTCAGGCATTTCTTTCGGCCCACCAAACATGCCGCCAGGTATACCGCCAGGTACATCGCCGCCTCCGCCGGGTGCACCGGCGGGAGGTTTGGCACCACCAGGAGTTCCGCTGCCAGCCATACCAGGACCTCCGCCCATCATGCCGCTTCCAACTGTTTTAGAGCTGAACGGCTCTTCTACGACTGCGATTGTGGTTGTGGTACATTTTTTAGTATCTATCAATGTGCGTCTGAGCAGGGGCTTGCCTGCAGTTTTCCAAAAGCCTTTTCCAACCTCTTTTTTAACGCCGTTTTCAGTGAATTTTGCTGTGGCAGCAAGGGGCAGATTTGATGTTTTATGTGCCTGAATGGACTTAAAGTACATGTCTGTTATTTTAGTAAGATCTTCGCGGGTGCAGCTGTCTTCTCCTGCCTGAGCATTTGAGATCGCAGCACATACGAGTGCTGTAAGGAAAATCGTCATAAAAAATAGTGCTATTCGTTTCATCTTTAAATCCTCCGGAACAATACAGTTCGATAGTAATAGAAAAAAAGCTGGTTGATAAGAATTTATTTTTTGTGGAGTGAAGTATATGGCGACAGGCATTGTATGTCAATATGCAGATCAATTCAGTTTTGATATTGACCTCCAACCCCCGGTCTTGTATTCCCTTTCAACTTTCTACCCTGTTAAATCCGCATTGCGGGCTGCAGAACAGCATTTAACAGGGATCACCTCATTAAATCCTTGAGGATATCAAGGTAAGATTTAAAAAGACTTAAATCTTAATATTTGCCTCAGAATCGACGATCACACGAATAGGCATAGTTGGAAGACCATATAAATTCATATTTTTCGGAGGACTCTAACTTTTTACGAGTCCATCAATTTTGAATCTTGATAGTCTCGTAAAAAGTCTAAAATCGTCTTTTTCTGTCATTCCCGCGAAGGCGGGAATCTATTTATTTCAAATACTTATGGACTCCCGCCTCCGCGGGAGTGACGACTTTACTGACTTTTTAGGGGTCCGTCAATCTTGAATATTGAATCAAGATTTTGATAATTGACCACTGATATTGCACCATCATATAATCTTTTTTAATAGTATTTTTGTCGTAATTCTCCGGATTGCTTGCCTTGCCACAGCTTGATCGTTTTTGCGACGGCAGAACCTGGTAATCCAGTTGCTTTTGATTTTTAATTATTATCAAGATTCAAGACCCCGTTGCGTTTATTTTTATTGAACTGGTAACTCGACTTTAATCCCCATATTTAGCGGTACATGTAACGAGATGTCATATTTCAATATCTGTTCTTCCACTAAATAATAGTCAATTGTTTGACACATTTATATTATTATGGCGCATAAGAGCATATCGTTTTCATATAAAATCAAGTATTTTAATATGAAAACGATGTGTAATTAATTTTTACATGATAATTTACAGTTTATTCCTTAATAAAACCTGAAGAAATGATGCGTTGGTGTGAAAATTGCAATATTAATCCACCGAGTATTGTCACAATATTCAATAAAAGAAATGAGAGAATTTTTTCCTCTCATATTTTTCTTATTATCGGGATCTTCTATTTTTAGTAGATTTAAGTATCCCAGGATGTCTTTAAATATAGAAATATACAATTCAGCATTATCCATAATTGTTTTCCTCAGGAAAGGAAAGCAATAAAAAGGAGGCTTTGTAAATGCTCCGAAATAGCAGTAATGTAGTGCAGATCTCTAAAAAGGTGTGGGACGAGGATTTAAAAACCGATCTGGCCTCATGCCATGAACTCTATAGGATAATATTCAATAATACGCCGATTGCAATGTTATTCCTTGAACATGACACATCGATTATACTTGTTAACAAGGCATATGAAAAATTAACAGGCTACAGCCAGGTCCAGTTTGAGGGGATGAGCTGGGTAGAAGTGATTGCATATCAGGAAGATATAGATCGTATAAAGAATTATCAAAGACTTCGCAAGATATATCCAGATATGGTCCCTAATGAGTATGAAACAATAATAAAGACAAGATACAATGAATTGCGTTATGTTACGATCCGTGTAACTGTTATTCCTGATTCTGTCTACTCTCTTATTTCTTTAGTGGACTTTACAGACCGCGTGCTCATGGAAGAGGAACATCGCAGACTGGAAGAACGTTTGGCTCATACCGAAAAAATGGATGCAATAGGAAAACTTGCCAGTGGTCTTGGACATGATTTTAATAATATTCTCATGGGAATTCAGGCTAATACATCTATACTGCAGATGGAGTGCAGCCTTGAAGATCCTCACTCCCGCCGTCTTAAAAAGATAGAGGAGCACGTAAAAAGCGGAGCCAACCTTACAAGGCAGCTTTTGGAGTTTGCAAAAGGTTCCAAGCCCTGCATCAGAACAATATCAATAAATGATTTGATCAGAAAGAGTACTTTTTTTTTCATGGAAACAAGGAAGGATATTGTAGCTGATTTTACACTCAGTGATGACCTTTCACTGGCAAAGGCGGATCCCGGCCAGATTGAACAGGTGCTTATTAACATTTTCATTAATGCCGGTCATGCGATGCCGGAAGGCGGAATTCTAAGGATATGGACCGAAAATGTGATGTTACGGGAGGAGGACGCAAACCTTTTAAACATAGCACCCGGAGAGTATATTAATATCTTTATATCAGACACAGGAACCGGGATGGATGCGGAAACCCAGAAGAGGGTATTCGAACCTTTTTTTACCACGAAATCACAACAGGGCGGAACCGGACTCGGTCTTTTTTCTGCTCATGGAATTATAAAAAATCACGGTGGAACCATTACATTGCATAGCGAAAGCGGACAAGGCTCCACTTTTGCAATTTATCTCCCTGCTTCGGATATAAGCGTTTATGATGAAGGGCGGATATCTTCAAAAAAAATCAAGCATGGTAATGGTGGCATATTAATTGTAGATGACGATGTAACTATTCTGGAGACTCTGTCATATATATTGAATAACCTTGGCTATACTCCCTATAAGGCAGCGAGCGGACATGAAGCCATTTCCATATATCATGAAGATCAAGAGAAAATAGATCTTATCATACTTGATTTAATACTCCCCGGTATGAACGGGTTTTATGTTCTGAAATCACTTAAAAGTATCAACCCTGATGTCAAAGTTATTTTATCCAGCGGGTATGG